>JAADDP010000100.1 GCA_013153825.1 Campylobacterota bacterium | reverse complement strand
AACTTCTTAACCATATCTCCTGAAAACTTCCAGTTTGCATTCTCTGCTACTATATTATCACCTGTAATTTCATTCATATTAATCTCCTTCTATTGTATATTAAAACAAATATTAAATTTATAAAAATTAACCATAGGATATCTCGAGGCTCTAAACCGACACCACGATTTAGGTTTTTGCAGTTAGATGTTGAGTTTGTATCATCACTCTTGAGAGTTTTTGATGAGCTATTCATATCTACACTTGAGAGTAGCTTTACACCCTTAATCAGACCCTCCCCCTTAATCTGGAGATAGTTGACCCTCTTTATCCTATTATCTATTTCAAAATCTCTTATATCCTCTTCTAAATCTCTCGTTATCCCCTGCCATAGCCCCAACTTATTCTTTGGGGAGTCCTCAACCCAGACAGAGCCCACTGTTCTATCATCTCCTAAAGCGTGGTGAATTATATTATCATCTATAAATCCTAAATTCTTCTCTCCAAGTGTATATAGAAGCTCTCTATCTCCAAATTGGGTATCGACATTAACTGTAAATTCAAATGCCTCTGGGTTCTTGATAACACCTCTAGTATCTATTATTTCTGGTTTTCCAAAGTTCTTAAATCTCCACTGGATAATTCTATATCTACTATTATTTATATCAACCTTTGATACCTCCTTAGCATCAGATAGATATGTAACCTCTTTTGGGTTGTAGAGGGCTATATTATCAACTCTAGCCCCATTTCCACCATTAAATATAAACCCATTTACTGCAATTAATCTATTCTCTGGCTCTGCATCCTCTAAATCACTCTCTAAGTCTCGAGTAATCCTAATCCATCTACCTGCTATTGTAGCCTCTCCCAATCCATGGTGGATACCATTCTGCAATCCATGATTTAAACCTCTACTAGGAGTACTTACGTAAAACAGGTATCTTAAACCCATCTCTGTATCTGCAATTACATATATTGTGTATGGAACTTGAACCTTCATCTGCCAAGAGATAAATCTCTTATCCTTAATATTTAATGCTCTATCTCCTGCAGTGGCACCCAGCTTGTATGAGCCTCCACCTATAAATTCAATGACACTACTATTTAGCTCATCATCAAATATCTGGTTAATATCGCTACTATCTCCCACTATAACTCTCCACCTATCTAGGGGCATCTCCCCATTCTCAATTGTTATTTTTGAGAATAGGGGAGATATAAATAGTAGGGTTATAGCCATATATAGATTAATATGCCTCAATATTATCAACCTTTCCACTACCTCTAACCATGAAGCCATCAACTGCCACAACTCTGTTATCTGGCTCTATCATCTCTAAATCTCTCTCTAGGTCTCTATCGACCCTCTTCCACTCTCCACTATCCATATCTGAGCCTAATCCTATAAGAAGATAGTCCCCCTTTGCACCTCTATTCTCATCTATAGGTGTATATGTTAAGTATCTCCTCCCCTTTTTTGTCTGAAGAGAGATATATATTGTGAAATCCTCATTAAAATTCATATCCCACGATAGGTGTCTACTATCGAAATCTCTCCAATCTCCACCTAGAGAGTAGCCATCACCTTTACCCTCTCCATTTAGAGATATAACTCTACTGCTGATATTATCATCCTCAATATTTGTTATATTTGCCTCTCCAGAGCTGTTATAGATGACTCTCCACCCATCTATATTTCCATCTTCAGCATCCTCATATGTGACCCTTTTGTAGTTTAGTTGACTCTTTATATCATCAATTCTCCCATCACCTCTAACCATAAGTGAATTGATTGCCAATAGTCTATTATCAGGTTCAAACTTCTGGATATCCTCCGATAAATTTCTGATTATACTCTTCCAAGTTCCATCTTTAGCATCCTCTCCAATTCCAAATCTTATGTAGTTTGCTACTACACCTCTATCCGAGTCTCTAGGCTCATAGGCCAGATATCTAGCTCCATTTAGGGTATCCACTGCCACATATATTGTAAAGTAGTCGCTAAATTTTGAACTCCAGCTGATTGCCTTATGGTCTCTATTCTCCCACCTATTATCTCCCCTTCTAGCTCCAATCTCATAGCCATTATTGAAGCCACTACCTGAAAATTCTATAACTCTACTCTCTCTATCATTATCCAATACATTTATAACCTTTGCACCGTCTGGCGAGTTGTCATATATAGTCCATCTTGAGCTATTTCCATCCTCTCCATCCTCATATATGATATCTTCTCTAGGGTCTGGTATATCTGGACGGGATATCATCTTTACATCATCAAATAGTCCACTACCCCTAACTTGAATTGACTTAACCGATATTAGTTCATTATCCCTCTGAAAATCTTTTATATCTTGATTAAGGTCTCTCGTTACACTCTGCCAGAAGTGGTTTACATCTCCAAAATCCAATCTCTGCTCCCATCCATTCTCTCCTACGAGCGATTTTCCCCCAAGCTCATGCCAGATTGTATATCCATCATTAAATATACCTCCACTAGGGTAGTAGTTGCTACTGTTTATATATAGTAGCTCCCTCAACCCCTCTTTTGTATCTACAATTATTGAGACCATATAGTTCTCATAATATCTACTCTTCCACTGAATTATCTGATACTCAGAGTTGTTAATATCTAAGGTATATGCACTATTTAGACCATCTCCTTGAAACTTGATAACTTTACCTTGAGAGCCGTCACCTTGTGGGTCATCTATTGAGCTTATATTCTCATCTCTAGGGTTCTCCCCCGTGGCAGTTCTTCCAAAGACTCTCCACCTCTCTGGGGTTGTACCATCCTCATATATAACCTCTTTAGGGTTGTATAGTAGAATATCATCAAGTGATACATTTGCTCCACTATATATAAATCCATTAATGCTGATAAGTTCATTATCAGGTTCGGAATCTTTTAAATCTTTCTCTAAATCTCTCGTATATACTCTCCAGACACCCTTATACTCAGGATGTGCATATCCTCCAAGTCCATGAAGTATTCCACCATCGAAACCGTGCCTCAGTATCCTCTTAGGGAGGTCATTATAGAAGAGATATCTAGTACCATTCTTAGTTGTTACTGGAATATATATTGTATATCTATCACCCAATAGCATCTTCCAAGATATCCACTTCTCTTTTTTATTGCTCCAAGCCATATCGCCAGAGACAGCTCCCAGTATCCATGGTCCACCCTCGCCCTCCAGACGAATTACTCTACTTTTTAGGGCATTACTAAATATATTTTTAGCCTCTTCTCCATTTTGTTGAACTCTCCAACCGAGCGTTTCGCCATCTTCTCCATTCTCATATACCGTTGTAGCATTTAATATATTGATAATAGTTAGATATATAATTATATATTTTATTTTTTCCATAAAAAAACCTTTTATATTATAAATTTAATAATATTTTAAGTATAAAATGCTGAGTTTAACCTTATTTTTAAGCCCTGAAGGATATTGAGGCTTAAAATCTTGTATAATTAATTGAGAGTTATATAGCTATTTGCTATATAGTAGAGTAGATATCCAAATGTAACTAGAAATATGGAAAAGTAGATTGTATATTTTGACCTTAATATATTAAAAAATATATCTGTTCCAACCTCCCTAACTGTCAGTATAAATAGTGTTATCCCTCCAATACTTCCAGCTAGAGCCAACCCCATAGCCCCCATATATTGCATTAAGATAAGAGAGAAGAGCATATTTACAACAAGTGCAGTTGTAGCAATCTTTGCAGCCTTTAGGTGTCGATTTGAGGCGTATAGGAACATCGAAAATAGTTTAGCAAACCCATATGGCATCAGTCCAACCATATACATCTGTAGAACCTTAACAGTCTCTAGAGTCTCTACCCTTGTAAACTCTCCCCTCTCAAATAGAAGCCACACTATTGGTTCAGCCAAAATTACACCACCAAGTAGTGAAGCTCCAAGTAGAAATGCCAATAGCCAGAATGCCTTTTTTAGGTTCTGGTAAGCCTCTTTTCTATCTCCCCTATTTAGAGCCTTTGAGATTGATGGGAAAAGTGCAGTAGATGTGGCAATAGCAATAAGGGCTAGAGGGAGTTGAAATACCCTATTTGCATAGAATAGATATGAGATTGAACCTGCTACAAGGAATGATGCCAAAAATGTATCTAGAAATGATGATATCTGTGGAGCAGAGTTACCCCATACAGATGGTAGAAAGAGCCTACTAAATTTTCTCTCTTCATCTTTTATATCTCGACTATTCCTATATCTCCACCCACCAATTAGTAGTCTATGGAGTTTAAATTTTCTAATTGCAAATATGTGTGCTAGAACCTGTAGTATCCCTCCAATAAGCACAGCAAAGCTTAGAGCATAAACTACCGTTTTTGGGTTGGAGTTGAAAAATATCAACATAGCTCCAATCATAGATATATTTAGAAGAGCTGTAGAGAGTGCTGTAGTTGCAAAGTGTTCTCTATACTGTAGAAGTGTAGCTAGAAATGTGACAATAAATATTAGGTCTAGATACCAAAATGTTACTGCAGTTAGTGGAGCAGTCTCTAATATAAGCTCTCTACTCCAACCCCAAGCTAGAAGCTTTGTTATACTCTCTGGGGTTAGAGTTACAATTAGAGATATTATAGATATAAATAGCATAAATCTTAAAAATATAGCAGTGGCAAATACCCCCTTATTTTTTGATGCTACAAATGATGGCATAAATGCCTGTGTAAATGCCCCTTCAGCAAAAATTCTTCTAAATAGGTTTGGAAACTTAAAAGCTATAAAGAACATATCTGTATATATAGATGCCCCAAGTGTCGATGCCATAAGCACATCTCTTATTAATCCTGTAACTCTAGATAGGAGTATTCCAAAGCTATTTGTAAATATCGATTTTAATCTCATGTAAGCTCACTTATGTTATTTTATTAAAATATAGATTTTATCTAAAAAGATATTAGGAGTCTTAAAGAGTGATAGTTGGATTGGAGGGAAAGATAGAGAGGAGAGAGGCTACATATCTACACTTAAATGTGAATGGTGTTATATATGAGGTCTTTATATCTATAAACTGCTCAAACCAGATAGATGGTGATGAGGTAAAACTGCTAATTACAGAGATAATAAGAGATGATAGCAACACTCTATATGGATTTTTAGATAGGGGAGAGAAGCAGATATTTGATACCTTAATCAAAATTAATGGGATTGGTGCAAAGGTGGCTATGGCTGTCTGTTCGACCTATACGCCACAAAAATTTTCAACCATTATAGCTACAAAGGATTTAGCTCTTCTAAAGAAGGTAGCAGGTATTGGTGCAAAGTCTGCAACTAGAATTATGGTAGAGCTATCTGGATTTATTATTGATATTGATGATAACAGTTCAAAAGATAGGAGAGATGCAGTATTGGCACTAGAGAGTTTAGGCTTTAGTGATAAGCAGATAGAGAAGGCTCTATCTGGACTTGAGGGGGATACCCAGACTCTTATAAAGGGGGCTTTGAGGAGGTTGCAGAAGTTGTAGTTTTGATGTCTCTATTTAAGGGGGGAAGAGTTATAAAAAAATATTTGAATAGATAAGGAAAGAGATGAAAATAGCAGATATACTAAAAGATAGTAACTACAAGTTAACGCAGTTTAGAGATGAATATATAGAAGAGTTAGAAAAATCAATATTTACAAAACAGTTAAAGAGTGGAGAAGCCCCTTATATAAAGTGTTTGGTTAGAAA
>JAADDP010000005.1 GCA_013153825.1 Campylobacterota bacterium | reverse complement strand
ATCTCTTTTGCCGTATCTATCGCCCTCTGAATTAGAGTTATTCCATTTAACTTTTTTACTAACTGGTCTGGGATTACTGCATTTTTCTTAATTGCGGGAATAACTATTAGTAGCTGAGAACTCTCCATTCCCCATCAACTCTCAATCTCTAATATAATCTCTTTTGTAGATTGTAACATATACTCAAAATCATCACCACTCATCATATGGTGAAATGGGAATGAGACCATATTATCAAAAAATATATCTGTATTTGGGCAGTTTGCCTCTCCAAAGCCAAGCTTTCTATAGAGGTCATATCTATTTAGGGGATAGTATTGAACTACACACTGGATACCCCTCTCCTCACTCATCTTTTTCATAAAGATATCTCTTTTTCCACCTCTTACCTCTGCTACAAGTAGATGGTAGTTGTGCATTCTACTATCTACCCTATGGAACTTCAAGAGATTTGAGACTTTAGTAACCTCATCAATAAAGTATATAGCCCTCTCTCTCTTCTCTCGGTTTATCTCATCTACTCTATCTAAAAGTTTAGCCCCCAGTGCAGACTCCACCTCACCCAAACAGTAGTTATTTGGCATAAGGTACTCCCCATTAAGCTCCGTTAGGTCAACATTTCCCATGGCTGGAGTCCAGTAGTTCTCCCTCTCAAAATCCCAACCACAATGTCCATTGTGTCTCAACATCGGAATGGTATCTGCATATTTCCTATCTTTAACGACCAGCACTCCACCCTCTCCAAGAGTTGTGATATTTTTATGAGAGTGAAACGAGAATACCCCGAAATCTCCAAATGTTCCACCCTTTTTACCATTAATCTCTGTCCCCATAGCTTGGGCTACATCTTCGATTAATAAAATCTCTCTCTCTCTGCAAAATTCTGCAATCTCCTCTATATCTGGGATGATATATCCATATAGATGAACCACCACGACAGCTTTTGTCTTAGAGGTTACACACCTTTTTATGGTATCTAGTGTCACCACTCTACTATCGGGGTCTATATCAGCCCAGATAACTTTTGCCCCCTTTTTTATAAATGGGTATGCCGATGAGGTAAATGTGTGAGATGGGGATATAAACTCATCTCCATCTTTAAATTGGCAAAGTTGAGCCGATAGCTCTAGTGCATTGGTAGCATTATTGACGGCGAAAGAGTATTTAGCACCGATATATTTTGAGAACTTATCCTCAAATATCTTCTGATATCCACCTTGAGTTAGGGGGGTTGCACTTTGAGATACCTCTCTTATTAAATTTAACTCATCCTCTCTATATCTATGTGCTCTACCTAGAAATGGGACTCTATACACCTTAACATCTCCCCTCTGCAAATATGATAACAAATTTTGGTCTATTGATAGTCACATGCTCAATAATATTAAATGAACTCTCAATATGCTCCAGTAGCTCTCTCTCTGACTTTATAAAACCGATAGGGTTATCTGGAATGAAGAGTGATACCATCAGGTATTTAGCCGTTTTTGATATCTCATCTAGTAGCTCTCTCCAATTTTTAATATAAGAGAGTAGCTCACTTGTGAAGATTAGCTCCACCCCTCCAGAGACCAACTCCCTATATTTCTCAATAGAGTTCAAATCTACAGCCTTAAACTCTATATCTGGAAACCTCTCTCTCGCAATATCCACAGCAGTTTGAGAGATATCAACCCCAACAACATGGTTATTTTTTCTCTTTAGAAGATGTGTTAAACTCCCCTTCCCCGAACCCAAATCCAATATTGTGTTGAAGTTGTAATCATCCAAAATTGCTAGAGCAATCCTCCTCTGCAACTGCCTACTATCATCTTGATGCCAAGAGTCAAAATTATCTTTAGACTCATCTCTATACATAGTCTCAAAATCTCCAATAAACTCTCTCTTCTCAACATCAAAAACATACTTATGGTATTTTGCCACTTAAAAACTCCACTCTACATTGATTTAAAAATATCTACAACTCTCTCTAGAGTTAAAATATCTCTAAAGTCATCTCCTAGAGCATTTGAGAGGGGCTTTTCATGGACTATAGTGGCATCGTATAGCCTCTTATAGGTCTCTCTATCCAGATTTTTAGCAATCCCCTTTGGTATCTCTATATTCTGCTTCTCTGCCATTTTAAAAAACTCCTCATACTCTTTTGGGTAAAACTGCTCCATTGCACCCATTGTGATGCAGTTTCCTATGCAGTGGTGGGTTCCTAAAACTACACTAAGCCCAGCTGAGAAGGGGTGAATAGTACCAACAAAGCTATTTGCAATGGCACACCCCCCTAAGTATGAGGCGACCATAAGCCTCTCTCTATTCTCATCACTCATCATATCTTCACTAAAAAATACCTCTCTACATAGCTCAATTGCCTGATTGGAGAAGGCATCACCTATCGCATTTCTATATATCCCATTTAGGGACTCTATACAGTGGAGATATGTATCCATTCCCGTATAGAAGTACTGCTCTCTTGGAACTGTCTTTGTGAGATTTGGGTCTAAGATTAGCTGGTCATATATTGTGAAGTCACTATTCATACCGAGCTTTATCCCACTCTTGGAGTTTGTCATTACACAGGTTCTACTAGCTTCAGCCCCTGTTCCACTAATAGTTGGAATTCCAATCTTATATATTGCAGGTTTTTTGACCAAATCCCACCCCTGATAATCCTCAGCTTTTCCACCATTGGTGAGTAGATTTGCCACAGCTTTAGCACTATCTAGTGTAGAGCCACCCCCTACACCAATAATGGTTGATGGGCTACCCTTTCCTACCTCTACTAAAAAATCTCTGTAGGAGTCAATATCTGCTGTTGAGGGTTCACTGGTTGTATCTACAAATATCACCTCATCGCTACCCTCTATAGGTAAACTATCTAATATATCTCTATCTCTAAAGTAGCCATCTATGAGGTAGACCTTATAACCATCTCTTCTATCTAAAATATCTTTTAAACCATCTATAGCACCCTTTCCGAACATATATCTGGATACATTTTTTGAGTTATTCAAAGTAAAACCTTATAAAAGAGATTAGATTGTGGGATTAAGCTTAAACCCCCAATTGGCAGGTATCTTACTGCGTTTTTGCTTTGCAGTCGTTTAAATCATCATCACAATTTTTTTTGATATAATTGTGTAAAAAATATATGGGAGGTTAAGATGAGATTAATAGTGTCAATTTCATTAATATTTTTAGTAAATCTATTTGCATGTAGTGGTGATTGTGTAGCTTGTCACCCTAAATTAATTAAGAAAGATGGCAAGATGGATAGAGAGCATCTTATCCTAAATAGGTGTAAAATATGCCACCAAGATGGTACAAAGATAGAGATGTTGAGTGATACAAACTCATCTGTTCCAAAATTTAGGATAGTTAAGATTGAGAAGGTTAGTGAGGATAGCCATACTGAGTGTGGTAGTGACTGTTGGCAGTGCCACAATATCAATAAGGTTAGTCAGATAAATATAGCGGAGCATAAAATTCTAAAAGAGTGTATAGCTTGTCATGTAAAGTTGGATAAGAATCTGCTAAATATGGAGATTGTTCCCTTCTCTCCA
This sequence comes from Campylobacterota bacterium, assembly GCA_013153825.1. Classification (GTDB taxonomy): domain Bacteria; phylum Campylobacterota; class Campylobacteria; order Campylobacterales; family Sulfurovaceae; genus UBA1140. The sequence continues at coordinate 2,181 of JAADDP010000005.1, read as the reverse complement.
TCAATCGATGGTACACTTAAGGAGGCAGTTAAGAGTAATGGAGAGTAGTATTAAGTTAGCTCATGGAAATGGGGGGCTTGAGAATAGAGAGCTTATCGAGGAGATATTCTTTAAGAGCTTTAAAAACCAGCTTCTAAATGGGGAAGATAGTGCCTTTATAGAGGGGGGAAAGTTGGCATTTACAACCGACTCCTTCACCGTAAGTCCAATCTTCTTCAACGGTGGAGATATAGGGAAGATATCTATCTGTGGAACATGTAACGATATAGCTATGGCAGGGGGTAAGCCAAAATATTTAACCTGTAGTGTAATAGTTGAGGAGGGCTTCTCCAGAGCTGAGCTGGAGAGGATTGTCCAGAGTATGAAAAAAGAGTTGGATATAAATGGTGCTGTTGTTGTTGCAGGGGATACAAAGGTTGTCCCTAAAGGCTCAGTAGATAAGATTTTTATAAATACTACAGCAGTTGGAGAGGTTATCTATAGTGGTATCGGCTCCTCAAATCTTAGAGATGGTCTCTCTATTCTTGTGAGTAGAGATATTGGAGCTCACGGTGCTACAATATTTTTGGAGAGAGAGGGTATTGAGCTATATAGCTCCCTAGAGTCCGACTGTAAATCTCTATTTCCAACTGTGAAGGGGTTGATAGATGGTGGATTGGATATCGTAGCCATGAGAGATGCCACAAGGGGTGGATTGAGTGCAGTTCTAAATGAGTGGGCAGATAGCTCAAGTGTAACTATAGAGATTGTGGAGGAGAGTATCCCCATATCTGATGAGGTTAGAGGTGCCTGTGAGATGTTGGGGTTTGAGCCGTATGATTTGGCAAATGAGGGAACCTTTCTACTTGCCGTTCCAGAGGAGGATGAGCTTAAGGCTCTCAATATCTTAAGAGAATTTAACCCAAATGCTGAGATAATTGGAGCTGTAACTATGGAGTATAGAGGTAGAGTTATACTAAAAAGCTCTTGGGGTACAAAGAGGTTTCTGGAGCTTCCGACGGGTGAGCTACTCCCGAGGATATGTTAATACTATGCATGAGTATAGTATTGTTCAGGCACTTCTAAATCAGTGTGAGGAGATATCTGCTAAACATAATGCCTCAAGGGTAGATAGGATTATATGTAAAATTGGGGTTATGAGTGGCGTTGAGGTTCACCTATTTGAGATTGCATTTAATACATTTAAAGAGGGTACTATATGTGGTGGTGCAGAGCTGGTTATAGATAGGCAAAATTTAATATTGAGCTGTGAAGAGTGTGGTAGTGAGTTTGAGAGTAGTGAGCCTATCTATATATGTAGAAGCTGTAACTCACCCTTAAGAGTTTTAGATGGAGAGGATATCTATCTAATGAGTTTAGAGATGGTATAGCAGAGGTATATTTTGAGAGATATTTTAGAGATGTTGAGGCTTCAACAGAGGCTAAATGATAGCACAAATGGAGAGAATTGGGAGTATGGAGTCACAAAGAGTGGCAAGGTTATAGATTGGAATAGGTGTATCTATATGGAGGTGGCTGAGCTTATAAACTCCTACCCTTGGAAACACTGGAAAGATATAGATGCCAAAGCAGACTATGAGAATATTAAGATTGAGATAGTCGACATATGGCACTTTGTTATGAGTGAGGCTCTTAGAGTCTATAGAGTTGAAGAGAGGGGAGATATAGATATGTTGGCTAGAGATATATCAAATATCGCCCTATCTATTGATGGGAAGAGTATAGACCATTCCAATATATATAGGGAGATAGGGCTTGTTGAGGAGATATTAAACTCAATATTCTCAAAGAGTGGCATAGATGATTTAATATCCAAATTCTTTAAAGTGGTGGATATTGCTCTAGATAGAGATGAGCTATATAGACTATATATAGGAAAAAATGTTCTAAATATATTTAGGCAGAATAATGGATATAGAGATGGAACATATCTAAAGGTTTGGGGGGATAGAGAGGATAATGTGGTTCTGCAGGATATAGTTGATTCCAATAGAGATATAACAGCCGATACTCTCTACTCCAAACTTGAGATTGAATATAGAAAATATAAGGTTTAGGGGATGGAAAAAAAGAGAGATTTCTTAAGAAAGATAGTTGAAGAGGATTTAAAATCAAAAAAGTATAGTGAGGTTGTAACCAGATTTCCACCCGAACCAAACGGTTTCCCACACATTGGACATG
>JAADDP010000002.1 GCA_013153825.1 Campylobacterota bacterium | reverse complement strand
TCTGGAATAATTCTTATGGTTGAGAGGAGTATTAAAATTGGAGACTATATAGAGGTCGATAAGGATACTAGAGGTAGAGTTACAGATATCAGAATGCGTTCTATAGTATTAAATACAGGCTCAAATATAGATATAACAGTTCCAAATCAGAGGCTGGTTGAGAATAGAGTTATAAATTGGAGTATGAATGATAAGATTAGAAAATTTGAGATACCATTCAGTGTGGCATATGGAACATCTCCTGATGAGGTTATTAAGATAGTATTGGATGCAGTAGAGAGCTTCGATGGGTGTAGTAGTCTTATCAAATCTGGGAAGAGAAGCTCAAAAGTGGTTATGACAAATATGGGAGAGAGCAGTATAGACTTTGAGCTTTTTATATGGATTGAGGGTGAGAGTATATTTGCCTCTAAGAGTGTCACATCAAAGTTTCTCATATTAATCTATGAGACTCTAAATAGGAGAGGTATAGAGATACCTTTTCCTCAACAGGATGTCAATATTCGCTCATTTAAGATGGTTTCAGAAATAGATTAATATTTTAACTATGTGAACCTCCCCACCTATAGTTTATTTATGTTGAAAATAATCATACTATTTTTTTTATTAAAAAAAATATCTTTTTTGATATAATTTGCTCGAAAGCTCAAAGAGAAATCCAGCTGATTGCTTTTGCAATTAAGATGGAGTTTTCTTTGAGGAGATTGATAAAAAATAAAGGTTTAATATATGTTTGAAACGGTTATTGGACTAGAGGTTCATGTTCAACTGAATACAGAAACTAAACTATTCTGCTCATGCCCCACAAGTTTTGCTGAGCATCAGAACCGTAATACATGCCCAACATGTCTTGCACTCCCTGGGGCATTGCCCGTAGCAAATAGAGATGCTATAGTTAAAGCTATGAGATTTGGGTATGCCGTTAATGGAAAGGTGAATGTGGTATCATACTTTGATAGAAAGAGCTACTTCTATCCAGATAGCCCCTCAGCATACCAGATAACTCAACTATATAGACCAGTTGTAGAGAGTGGTGAGCTATATATAGATTTAAAGGGTGGAGGGAGAAAGAGAGTTGGAATATCTCAAGCCCATCTAGAGGCAGATGCAGGAAAGAGTATCCATGATGGTGATATCTCAAAGGTTGACCTAAATAGAGCTGGTACTCCACTTATGGAGATTGTCAGTAGTCCAGATATGAGGAGTGCAGATGAGGCGGTAGCATACCTAAAGAAGCTCCACTCAACGGTTAGATATCTGGATATAAGTGATGCAAATATGCAGGAAGGTTCATTCAGGTGTGATGTTAACATATCAATCAGACCAGAGGGTCAGAGTGAGTTTGGTACAAGAGTTGAGATAAAAAATATAAACTCCTTCAAATTTGTGGCTAGTGCTATAGAGTATGAGGTTCAGAGACAGATTGAGGCGTATGAGGATGGTATATATAGAGAGGAGGTTATCCAAGAGACGAGGCTCTTCGATGTAAATAGAGGTGTTACAAAGTCAATGAGAGGGAAAGAGGAGGCATCCGACTATAGATACTTTCCAGACCCAGACCTGAGAGCAGTAGTGGCTACAGAGGAGATGATAGAGGAGGCTAAAGATATTCCAGAGCTTCCAGACCAGAAGATAGAGAGGTATATAACTAAACTTGGAATAAAGAGATATGATGCAGAGGTTGTATCCTCTCAAAAGGAGTTGGCAAACTTCTTTGAGGATATGTTGAAGAGTGGAGCATCTCCAAAGATTGCCATAAACTGGTTAACCACTGAGCTACTGGGGAGATTAAAGAGAGCCTCTTTGGATATTATAAACTCTCCTATATCCAGTAGTAAGTTGGCTCAGCTTGTTATTAAGATAGAGAGAGGCAAAATATCAGGTAAGGGTGCTAAGGATATCTTAGATGTACTAATGGATAGAGATGAAGATATAGATACCCTAATAGATAGTATGGGACTTGCACAAGTTAGTGATGATGGTGCTATATTGAAACTTATTGATGAGGTATTGGAGGAAAATAGGTCTAAGGTTGATGAGTATAGAGGGGGAAAAGAGAAGCTATTTGGCTTCTTTGTCGGACAGGTGATGAAGAGGAGTAGAGGTTCGGCAAACCCTAAAAAGGTAAATGAGCTACTTAAACAGAAGTTATCATAATGGGTAGAGTCCCCATAAAGATAATTGGAGCATATCAATATATATCAGCTCTATTTCCGGCATCATGTAGGTACTACCCAACATGTTCCGAGTATGCCAAGTGGCAATTTAAGTTTAATAGGTTTGATAGAGCAATTATCAATTCGGCAGTTAGAATTTTGAGGTGTAACCAGCTATTTAGAGGTGGTATAGATTACCCCATTATCAAATATAGGGGGGGAGATTATCTAACTCTCTCTAAGTATAGAGATGTGGTAGTTGAGTATTGGTTGGTTCCAAAATCAAAAGAGGAGTTCTATCTGATTAAGAGTTTTTAAAATATCTTCTTGATTATATCAAAGTCAATATGCTCACTACTATTGATATACTCAAATGCCTCCTCCTCTAGAAAGAAGCCAGATAGGGTATATCTAAAGACTCTCTTATACCCATCAAATATGGAGTACTCCTTTAGAAAAAGCTCCATCTCCATCTCAAAATCTTTTACCTCATCTAGAGATATATTTCTATTATCATCTCTGCATGTGACAAGAAATATATCTCTCCCCCTCTTAAGAACCATATTTAAACTTCTATCCTCTTGACCATACTCCCAAACTGTAAAGCCATTAGAACGATATAGCTCGGCTACAAACTCCCTATACTCTCTACTATTATCCCTCTCATTCAGAAATCTATTTATCCTATCTAACGCTCTGCCTATATCTATTTTTGCCTTTGGATATATGCTAAAGATATCAATTTTGGACTTAATATCCTCTATTAGTCTCACTCTAAAGCCCTCCTTAAAGTTTTTAAAACCCCCTTTTCATTTTATAGAAACATCTATCGCATATTGAGAAGTTACTCTTAAAATTCAATACACGACTACATCTACTACACCTCCTAACAAAACTTCCTATCTTTAAAGACTCCTCTATAAATTGATTTAATCTTCCTCTTGTCTGAAGTGCCAGAGATTTGTCTGGAAAGCTATCTGGAAACTTGAATGATAGCCATAGATATAGGGTAATCTCCCTAACCCTATCTTCAGCCTTTAGAAGCTCAAGGTTTGTCTTGGCATATTTAGGTAGCTCTCGAGGAGGATTATACTCAACCGGTAACCCCATCTCAAGCCTCTTTAGATAGCTGTGAAATATAGCTTCAATGTATGGGGATGAGATTGGAGCTGGAGAGCATGACAGGAAATATTTTCTCTTTAAATCTATATCATATTTTGATACTATAGATGCAATCTCCAACATAGAGCTTATATTGGCAGTCCTGAATGGACCCTCAAATTCCATATTCTCTGCAAAAAATTGGAGTATCTTATATATATCATCTATCTTTAGAATATCTCCAATAAGTAGAGTATGTTCCAGAGTTGCCATCACCGAGAGTGGCAACTTTATAGATTTTGGTTTGGCTCTCATCTTAGATGATATAACTTTCAATGTATCTCTATCTAAAGCCCCTATATATCCAACCTCATTTAATCCAAACCTTCCTGCTCTACCAGCAATCTGTGTAACTTCAGATTGATTTAACTCTCTAGTTTTGAATCCATCAAACTTGCTATGTTGAGCAAATAGCAGGGTCTCTATAGGTAGATTTAACCCCATACTAATTGCATCGGTGGCTATTAGAATATCACTCTCCCCCTCTCGAAAGCGTCTAGCCTCCTCCCTTCTCACCTCTGGAGATAGATTACCATATATAACGGATACCCTATACCTCTTCGAAAGTTGCCCCTTGAGATTTAGAACATCTCTACGAGAGAATGCCACAATTGCAGTCTTTTTTGTTAATCTCTTAAGTTTTGTCGGTTTGGATAGTAGTTGCAACCTATTTTTTCTCTTAAACTCTACCACCTTTAGAGGCTCATTAAGATATTTAGATAGCTCTCTTATGACATCTAGTGCATCGGGTGAACCTGTTAAGATAACCTTTTTTGCTGGAACTCCAATTATTGCATTTACCCAAGCCCAGCCTCTATCCCTATCTGATACCATCTGAACCTCATCAATAACAGCAACATCAACCTCAACATCTGAATTCATCATCTCAACAGTTGATGCGATATGGGTTGACTCCTCATCGATTATCTCCTCCTCTCCTGTAATGAGAGAGGCATTTAGCCCTCCATCTATTAAATTTTCATACCCCTCAAGAGCTAAGAGTCTCAACGGAGCTAGATAGTATCCACTATCACCCCTCTTTAACTCCTCCAAAGCACTATATGTCTTTCCACTATTTGTTGGTCCAACATGGAATATTATCTCTCTCTTCAAGGCTCTAGCCAGTGGAAATAGCGATTTAAAGTCTCTGATACTCTTTGCTAGTAGCTCCTCCTTCTGCTTTCGACTCTTAACATCTCTCAGCTCCTCTTGGAAGTGGTATCTTATCCTCCTCCTAAGCTTTTCCGATAGGGTCAGCGACGAGCTACTATTAACATAGTTCTCAACGTACTTAAATATATGCTCTCTAATAGTCTCCATATCTCCATATAGCTCAAAAAGCTCTCTCTCTAACCTATCGATAGCACTCTTAAAATCATCTTCAAAATTATCCCTTATAGAGCCTATGCTCCTACCTATATTTAGGCTCTTATGCTCCCATATCTTTCTATATATGCTCTCTCTCTCATATACGGCAGTTACAATGTAGTTCAAATCTCTACCATATAACCTATATGTAAACCCTTTAGATATAGATATATTTCTACTCCCAACACTCAACCTATAGTCACTACCGATAACTCTACTTAAAGTTGGATATGGTATTGGAGTTCTAAATAGCCTCTCCGAAGGTAGTGTAGCCAATATTATTGAGTAGATATCATCTATAGTTAAGTGTGGATTGGAAGTTGCATACTCTATAAATTTATCAATCTCTTCTCTTCTATTCTTAATGGCTATATCTCTTATAGAATTTAAATATTCAAATATCTCACCATCTCCACTCTCAAATATAGACTCATCTATAGGCTCACTCTCAACCAGAAGCTCCTTAGTCACCCCTCTATCCTCTCCAAAGTCGAAGTGAAAATTTCTGTAGAACTCCATCTTTAGAGAGCCATTAAATTTGATACCCAACCTCTTCTGCCAGTAATCTCTATCTCTCTTACGACGTAAATATCTCAATTTACCTATAATTTTTGACTCTGTAATCTTGGAACTTTTCATATGTATAAAGCTATCTATAATCATATCTCTCTCATCTTCTCTATGCTCTATAGTCTCTAGTAGAGATAGAATATGTTCCAGATTTTTTAAACTCTTCTTGTATTTGCTCATATCTATCTTTTTTTCCAATATTATAACCATTTTTCTTTGATATAAGAGAGATTAATTTAAGAATTGGTGGGAGGTTGAGGAGGGTAGTTTACCTCTAGATAGTTATATACTTAAGGGACTGTTTTAGATAGCTCTATATCCTTTAGATTACCATCAACATATATCTCTTTTACAACTCTAATAATCTTCTTTGAGTCGAAACCACACTCACTATCGCAATCTATTCTAACTCCTAAGAAGTAGCTCCCTACAGGAACTCCAAAAAAGCTGAAGTTTCCACCCTCTCCACTAACTGTAAAC
>JAADDP010000049.1 GCA_013153825.1 Campylobacterota bacterium | reverse complement strand
AAATAGATTTAGATTATATTCCGATGGAAAATATAGAAATACAGTTACATTAAGTAAGATAGAGCCATTATCAGATAATAGTTACCTTCTTTTTAGAAATTTTATTAAATATAAAAGTGGAAGTAATATTAGTAATATGGCAAATAGCATATCTATAACAAAAAATATATTATATAATAAAGAGATGACAGTAGGATTACTACTAAAATCAAACTTTGAAGAGTATAAATACTACTTCGACTACCCACAACTATATTTTGGATATAGAGCCCCACTCCATAAGAGGTGGCTCTACTATGAGCTAAACCCATCTATATTGTGGAGGGAGGAGAACAGCTACAGACCATCTTTTAGATTTATGTTCAATATAGGGGTAAACTTTAAGAGAGACTAATCTATATTGGTATAGACAGCTTGAACATCATCATCCTCTTCCAATTTATCTAGAAGAGGCTCAATCTCCCCCATCTGCTCATCTGTAAGGGTAATTGGGCTATTTGCTATCCATTGAACCTCAGCTTTTTTCACCTCAACTCCCCTATCCTCTAGAGCTTTAGATAGCTCTCCAAAAGATTTAAACTCTCCAAATACCTTTACAATATCCCTATCCTCTCCACTCTCTGTAGGCTCTTTATAGATTTCAATCTCCTCCAATCCAAAATCTATAAGCTCTAACTCTAGCTCCTCCAAATCTATATCATCACTCTTATCAAATGTAAATACACTCTTCTGTGTAAAGATAAAATTTAGAGAGCCACTTGTGAGCATCTCAGCCTTTCCCCTACTCAAAATAGCCTTAACATTTGCAACGGTTCTAGTTGGATTATCCGTTGCACACTCAATAATCATCTGAACACCATGTGGAGCTTTAGCCTCATACTTTATCTGTTTAATATCTAGTGCATTCTTCCCAATAGCCCTCTTTATTGCAGACTCAATATTATGTTTTGGCATATTCTGTGCCTTGGCATTTAAAATTGCTGTTCTAAGTCTAGGGTTCATATCGGGGTCTGCCCCTCCAGCTTTTGCTGCTATTGTAATCATCTTCCCCAACTTTGGAAAGAGTTTGGACATAGTCCCCCATCTCTTTAATTTAGCTGCCTTTCTATACTCAAATGCTCTACCCATAGATTATCCCTTAACTATCTCTTCCAAAAATCTCTCTATGCTCCACCATTACACATAGGTTCTGCACAACATCAATTCCAGCCTCTTTTGCCATCTCTCCAGCCTCATTATTTACAATTCCAATTTGAGTCCACAAAACCTTTACATCTCCCCTCTCGATTGATGCTTTAGCCACATCAGTTACAACCTTTGGCTTTCTAAAGACAACAACCATATCGACCTCTCTATCGATATCCTTTAGGTTTCTATATACCTTCTGCCCAAGTATAGTATCCCCCTTTGGGTATATAGGTATCATATCATATCCAACCTCTAGTAGATACTTTGCTACTCTATTACTATCCTTTTCAGCTTTTGGGGAGCAACCAACCACAGCAATGCTCTTTGTATCCTCTAGATATCTCTCTATCTCATCTCTATCTGAATTTACTCTGGGAAATTCACACTCCACTTTCTTATCCTTTTTGATATAATTCCACCAATATAATATCTTAGGAAAAGTTAATGTTGGATTTAAAATCTATAGAAGAGGCGAAAAAGAGGGTGCAACAGGTGGCATATAGAACCCCCTTCTCTTACGCCCCAATATTGAGTGAAATGAGTGGATATGAGGTGTTTCTAAAGAAGGAGAACCTACAGATAACTGGAGCTTTTAAACTTAGAGGAGCTTTTAATAGAGTTGCCACTCTAGTTGAGAGGGGTAGCAGTGGAGGGGTTGTAGCAGCTAGTGCTGGAAACCACGCTCAAGGGGTCGCCTATAGTGCAGATTATTTCAATATAGATGCCACAATATTTATGCCAGATAGTACACCATTGACAAAAGTCGAGGGGGTTAAGAGGTTTGGTGCAGATGTTATACTGAAAGGGTCAAACTATGATGAGGCCTATCAGTTTGCCATGGAGTATGCCACAGAGAACAACTTAGAGTTTGTCCACCCATTCACAGATGAGGAGGTGATTGCAGGTCAAGGGACAATCGCTTTAGAGATGTTAGAGGAGCAAAAGGGGCTAGATGCAGTTATTGTGCCTGTTGGTGGTGGTGGATTGATATCTGGAATTGCTACGGCAATAAAAGCAGTTGAGCCAGATATTAAAATAGTTGGTGTGGCATCGGCTGGAGCTAGTGCGATGAAAGAGTCATTTAATATGAAAAGAGCCATCTCAACCGAGAGTGTAAAGACAATAGCTGATGGAATTGCAGTTAGAGATGCTTCACCAATCACACTAGACTATATACTAAAGAGTGTAGATAGTATAGAGCTTGTATCGGAAGATGAGATTGCAGAGGCTATTCTCTATCTTTTAGAGAAACAGAAACTCCTAGTAGAGGGGGCTGGGGCTGTTGGTGTCTCTGCTCTACTCCACAATAAGATAGAGCTACCTAAAGGCTCTAAGGTTGGGGTTGTATTGAGTGGTGGAAATATAGATGTAACGATGCTATCTGTAATTATTGAGAAGGGTCTAGTAAATAGTAAGAGGAAGATGAAACTTAGTGTTGTCATGGTGGATAGACCAGGTTCTCTCATGGAGTTTACAAAAATTTTAACAGCTGTTGGGGCAAATATTGTTCAGATTGGGTATGATAGAACCTCAATAGATTTGGAGTTTGGAGATGCAGTAGTCTCTGTCCATCTAGAGACAAAGGGGGAGAGGCATCAAGAGGAGATTAGAGAGATATTGAGAGAGAGTGGCTTTAGGTTTAAGGAGGAGCATTGAGAGTTATATCGATAGATTTAGGCTCAAATAGCATTAGAGCCTTAAAAGTAGATTGTAATAGAAAAGAGACACTAGGCACTTTCCATAAAACTGTTAGAACTGCAGATGGACTAAATAGAACCAAAAAAATTGGTAAAGAGGCGATAGATAGAGTTGTAGATGCTCTAAAAGAGGCAGATAAAAAGCTAAACTTTAAAGATGCAAAGCTAAAAGCTGTAACTACTGAAGCCCTAAGACAAGCTACAAACTCAAAAGAGGTATTGGAGGAGATAAAGAGAGAGACAGCTGTAGAGTTTGAGATTATAGATGGAGATGATGAGGCAAAATATGCTCTAACTGCTACAAAATATAGACTAGATAGTCTAGATATAAATCCAAAAAGTTTTGTGTTGGTAGATATTGGAGGAGCTTCTACTGAAGTTATTTTCTCATACCCTACAGAGAGTATATTTAAAAGCTTTCCAATTGGAATTGTAACTCTGACCCAGAAATTTGGTAGCTTGGAGGAGATTAAAAAAAATATCTCTGAAGAGATGGAGAGTATTAAAAAGTTTGTTGATGAGGTTTATAAAAATAGTAAAAAAGTGGAGAAATTTATTGCAATTGCTGGAACTCCTACTACAATTGCAAGTTTAAAACTGGGATTTACCTATAAAATATATGACCCAAATAAGATACATGGAACGGTTCTATCAATAGAGGATTTAGATATTCAACTAAAAAAACTATTGAGCATGTCCAAAGAGGAAAAAATAGAGGCTGTTGGAGTCGGTAGAGAGGATTTGATTGCATCTGGAGTATTAATATTTAAAGAGTTATATAAGATATTAGATTTTGATAAATCAATTATAATTGATGATGGAATAAGAGAGGGGGTGGCATTTAGTATCTGTAGATAGAGCTACGCCATATAAGCTTTAAATCTCTTCTAATTAGAAGTATTGAAGCAGATATATCCAAATCCATATCTGGCTCTACCATAAGTGCTGTGGAGAAGACCCCAGACTCGACTGCACTTTTAGATATGACCGTAGTCGATACTATCTCACTCTGAAGTGTAGATTTTCCTCTAATGTGGGAGAATATCTCTCCATCAACTTCACTATATCTCTCATAGGAGGCAGATGTAGTTAACGCCATATCTTTTAGTGGAATGGTTGTAATAATCTCATCTCTCCTATTTGGATTTTTTATTCCAATATGAAACTCTCTCCCCATTGCATAAATATCCCCTCCAAAGTTTATGAGTGCCTCATCTATACCACCTCTCTTGATAATCTTTACAGCCCTATCTACAGCATACTCCTTCACAAATCCACCCAAATCTATCTTAGTATATGGGTTATCAAACTCTATCCTATTTCTACCTATCTTGAAGTGTTCAACCCCTATAAATGGCAACATCTTCTCTCTAAATCTCTCAAGTTCAATTGAGCTTTTTGACCTCTCAATCCCCTTGAGGGTTCCCATTGTTATATCAAATACCCCATTTGTCCTTACGCTATACCCCTTAGCCAACCTCAATATCTCTCTACTCTCCTGGTCAACTCTACTCACCTCTCGTCTATTTATCTTGGATAGGAGTGAGTCGGGGTTATAGAAGTTATACTTCAACTCTAGCCCCTTTGAACCTCTTAAAACCCTTCTAGCAACACCATCTGCTCTCCCCCTATCTCCAAATAGATGAAGCTCACATGGGGTTGTCATAACTGAAAATCTATATATATGTCTCAAATCTATACCACTCTCCAACTATATTAAAAAAAACTATTCTATCTCCATTTTCTTAATATTATCTATTTTATTATTTAAATGTTATTTATGTTTAAATATGTTAATATTGTGAAATATATTTATCAAAATGGAGTTAAAAATGAGAAATAGAGTAGTTATTATATCTTTAATTTTAAATATGACCCTATTCACTGGGTGTGGAGATGGGAGTAGTGGATATGAGAATATCGATGACAAGCCGACAATAACCCTATATGGAGATAGGGAGGTAACCTTAGAGCTGGGTACCACATCTCTCGATAGTGAACTCTATGGGTATCGGGCTATAGATCCTCAAGATGGGGATATTACAGATAGGGTTTATGTTACAAGCGATATAGATTTCTCAGAGACTGGTAGCTATACCGTTCAGTATAGTGTTACAGATTCAGATGGAAATAGCGATACAAAATATAGATATGTAAATATTGTAGATAGTAGTTTGGATGAGACGGTCGGATTTGAACCCACTATAAATCTTATAGATGGGGATGAGGTATATCTGGAGCTTGGTAGCTCATTTACCCCAAGAGCTACAGCGTTAGATGTTGAGGATGGAGACTTGACAGATAATATATATATATCTAGTGATGTGGACACCTCCAAGAGTGGAGAGTATACAGTTAGATATAGTGTAGTCGATAGTAGTGGAAATAGTGTATATAGAGACCAGATAGTCTATGTAGGGAATTTTGGAGATGGATATGCAGATGATAGTGGAGCATATGATGACTATGAGTATGACTACTCATCAGATATAACAATAGATGACTTTAAAGCTTGGTATAGAGATGAGTGTGGGGGAGAATTTGACCCATCTCTATATGAGCCATATAGTGGAGAGTATAGAGGGGATATAGATTGTTCAAATAGGGGATTGGGCTATATTGACTTGACCCCAATCTCAATATTTACATCTGTAAAGAGCATAAATTTGAGCCATAATAGCTTAAGTGAGATAGATTTCTCTCCACTATCATCTATGAAAGTTATTGAGAAGTTGGATTTGAGCTATAATGAGTTTAGCTATATAGACTTCTCCCCACTCTACAACCTTGAGAATATAGATGAGTTGTGGATAAATGGGAATAGTCTAAACTACACAAGAGAGGATAGAGAGGAGCTATATAGAGGCTTTAACAATAGGAGCTTCACAATCTACTTTAAACC
>JAADDP010000126.1 GCA_013153825.1 Campylobacterota bacterium | reverse complement strand
AGATTTGGTGGTAGGCGTAGTTCAGTTGGTAGAGCGACAGTTTGTGGCACTGTTTGTCGCGGGTTCGAGTCCCGTCGCCTACCCCATTAAATTTGGATTTATTTTTTTGATATGAGAAAATTGAATAGAGTATATTGGACAGATTCTAGAGTCTTCTCCTAATCTATGAGAGATGCACCAGTAGCTCAACTGGATAGAGCATCAGACTTCGGATCTGAGGGTTAGGGGTTCGATTCCTCTCTGGTGTACCAATATATTAAGATGCGTCCATAGCTCAGCTGGATAGAGCACCCGCCTTCTAAGCGGGCGGTCTCAGGTTCGAATCCTGATGGGCGTACCATTTATGTTTCATTTTTCTTATGCGGATGTGGTGAAATTGGCAGACACGCTAGACTTAGGATCTAGTGCCGAAAGGTGTGGAGGTTCGAGTCCTCTCATCCGCACCATTCTTTCGAATTCTTTCTGTAAAACATATTCTTCTTACTCGTTTTTATACTATTTTATATTTTTTGAAAACTATTCTATAAATAGTAGTAGAAGCCTAAGAATTAGACCTCTACCTAAATCTATATTATAGCTGTAACCAGTTTTGTTATTACAAAACCACCAACTACAAGCCAAATAAACATCGCCAGAGCAGTATATAGAGGGGCTAATCCCAAACCTTTAAACTTTGCAAATCTAGTTCCCATTCCAAGTGCAGTCATAGCCATAGTCAAGAGAAATGTATCTATCTCATTTATAACATCTACAATATGATTAGGAATTAGGTGTAGAGAGTTGAACCCAGCAACAGCAATAAAATAGACAGCAAACCAAGGTATGACAAGTTTTACTCCACCAGTAGAGCCTTGACCAGTAGCACCCTTCGCACTATAGCTGAGATATATTCCAAGTATAATCAACATAGGAGCAATCATAATTACCCTAGTCATCTTTACAATTACAGCATTATTTGCCATATCAGCAGGGGCATTTGGAATTGAGAATGGGACAGCCACTACCTGTGCAACCTCATGGATTGTTCCACCAACATATATACCAAACTCACTAGGTGTCATATGTAGAAATCCTGTAGCTGGTTCAATAAGTGTTGAGTATAGAACCGGATATAGAAACATAGAGATAGTTCCAAAGAGTACAACCATAGATACGGCAATGGCAGTCTTGTGACCCTCAGCCTTTAGAACAGGTTCAGTAGCCAATACAGCGGCAGCACCACATACGGAAGCTCCACTTGCCGTCAACATTGCAGTATCCCTCTCCATATCAAATATCTTATACCCCAACCAGCTACCAATTATAAATGTTGTAGATAACATAATGATGGAGACGAGAAAGCCCTCCATTCCCACCTCAGCAATCTGCTGAAATGTAATTCTAAATCCATATATGACTATTGCAAATCTCAAAATCTTCTTAGCCGAGAAAACTACTCCTCTATCCCACCCATCTGGGGTTATATTGTGTATAGTATTTGCATAAATGATACCTATCACTATACCAATTACCAGAGGAGAGAGTCCTAAAGCCTTAACTGGAGCTAATGTTGCAATATATGTAGCAGTGGATGCAAATATTGCAACAAATATAATTCCACTAACCGTTCCTTTACGATTTTCTAAAGAAAATGCCATAAAAGTTCCTTTTATGTTAAAATATTTGAAAGAATTATATTATTTTTACATTTAACCTTATTGAATAACTATTATTTATTAAAAATTTTTTTTTAATATGTTTCATTTATATCTTATCTCCTTATAGCCCCTAGGTATTAGATAATCCTCAATATCCACATCTATATTATATATAACTCTATATAGTCTATTTAATGCCCTAATCTGGAGAGGAGATAGCTCTATTGAGTCCTCCGATGCGTACATATTTAGATATCTATCTAACATCCTATCTGATATTCTCACCAAATCTCTACTCTCCAGCTCTTGACATAGCTCTCTCTTTCTACTATTTGCAACCCTAACCCCCTCAGTTAAAATCTCCTCAATCTCTATAGCCCTATTGAGTGGAATCGAGCGTCTAAGTGCCATACCACCTAGAGGGAGGGGAAGCTCCTCCTCCACCAACTCAAGCCAAATATCCCACATCTCCTTCTCAACCTCTAGAGTCTCATCAAAATCTAAGATTGACTCATGTATTAAAACTCCTGCATCAACCATCCCACTCTTGACGGCATCCTCAATATCCAAAAAGTTCATATAGATAACTCTAGCCTTGGGGTAGTATAGTCTAAAGAGCATACCATTTGTCGTATACTCTCCAGAGATAGCCACTCTAAAATTTGGCTTCAACCTCCTCCCCCTTTTTTTAATAATCTTGGGGCCGTACCCATCTCCAAAACTGGTTGCAGTTCTAAGAAGTGCATAATCGTCCCATATTTGAGGATATAGACCGAAACTTATAGCTGTAACCTCATAGATACCCCTAAGAGCCTCTCTATTCAGAGTTTCAATATCTAGTGCCGAATTTGAGAAGTTGTAATCCTTTACATCAACCCAACCAAACTTAATAGCGTAATACATAAAAATATCATCTGCATCTGGAGAGTGAGCCAAATTTATATCCATTAATCTTTCCCTTTTTTTATTAGAATTATATTTGTTTTTATCTATAAGCACACTTTTAGAAGCTATAGATATTTAAGCGATTATATGTTAGCATATAATCTTATTAAAAATATAAAGGGAGATTTATGAAAAGAATAACAATAATATCTATAGTAACAGCCTCTATACTACTTATTGGATGTGGACAGGGAAACAATAGTACAGCATCAAATGAAACAATTGAACATAAAACAAAGACCCAGGAGATAAAAGAGATTATACAACATAGTGGGGAAGATGCTAAAAATATAGTTCAAGAGATAGGGAATAATATTAAAACTAGCATCTCCACTGCCGTAAATGCGTCACAAACGACTGTTGAAGATGCAGTTAATATGGGTGAAAATATTATAAAAAGTATAATACCAGTACCCTCTAAAAATAATCTAGGGAATGATAACAATATTACGAATAACGGTAATGAGAGTTCAGTATCTGAAAATGGTATCCCTGAAGTATTCTCCACCAAATGTTCAGGTTGCCATGGAACATATGGTAAGAAAAAGGCTCTAAAAAAGTCTGAAATTATTGCTGGTCAATCCAAGAATGAGCTAATAAGTAAGATAAAAGAGTATAAGGATGGAACTAGAAGCGTAGCCGGAATGGGTACTCTGATGAAAGGCAAAGTATCGGAACTTACAGATGCAGATATAGAGACCATAGCATCATACCTATCTAGTTTAAAATAGTAAATTGAATATAACTGAGACTTAATACCACAAATATTGTGGTGGAGTCTCCATCTATATTACAATATCTATATATTCACTATCTTGAAAACTCTTAAATATCCTATCTCTATCCTCTTTCGACTTTACAATACAGCTGGTGTTGACGGTTACAAACTTTCCACTCTTTGAGCTATGTCCATCTCTATTTTTATACTCTCTATCGCTAATTATCTCCCTAATAACCCCTTTTATTACATCTCTGTCTCTTCCAATAAGCTTAAAGCCCCAACTACAGGGATACTCAATCTTTGGTTTCTGGTTACTATTTTCGTCTAAAATCACCCGATTTTCCTCCACTTTTTTTCTCTAGCTGGATATTCTCTATAACCATAGATTTATCAATAGCCTTTAACATATCATATATTGTAAGAAGTCCCGTAGATACTCCAGTTAGAGCCTCCATCTCAACCCCAGTTTTTCCTCTAAGTTTTACGGTAACATATAGCCTATATCCATATATTTTAGGTAGCTCCTCAATATCAACCTTAATTGATGTGAGTAGTAGAGGGTGGCACATAGGAATGAGACTACTTGTCTGCTTCGCCCCTTGGATAGATGCTATAACAGCTGTCTGTAGAACCGGCCCTTTTTTAGTGCTGTTCTCCTCTACTGCCTTGAAAGCCTCTTTTGATACTCTAATTACTCCAGAAGCTGTCGCCTCTCTTAGGGTATCATCTTTTGTAGAGACATCTACCATTTTTGGCTTATTATTCTCATCTAGATGTGTTAGGTTCATAAGCTTATCCCTATCTTAAATTTAGTGTGAGATTTTACCTAAAATTATATTTTATGGCAATAGAAGAGTTTTTTTATCTGATTTTTAAATTATATAAGATAATATACCTCATAATTTATAATTATACTTTGAGGAGTAAAATCTATGCAGAAAGTATTGGTTTTAGGTGGTGGCTTTGCTGGTATTGAGAGTGCAATATTCTTAAGAAAGCAGGGCATCGAGACCACCTTAGTGAGTGATAGAGACTACTTTTACATATACCCAACCTCAATTTGGATACCAACAGGAGATGCAACAAGAGCTGATGTATCTGTTCCTCTCAAAGATTTATCTGAAAAACATGGATTTGATTTAATAGTTGATGGGGTTGTAAAATTTGAGGCTAAAGAGAAGAGAGTTACTCTAAAGAGTGGAAAAGTTTTAGATGATTTTGATTATATAGTTGTGGCAATTGGGCAGGATAAGATTCAGATGAAGGGTATGGAGAATACCCTATCTATCTGTGGAAAACCTGAAGAGGCAGATGAGCTACATAGCAGATTGATGAAGCTAGTTGATAGAGGTTCTGGTAAGATTGCAGTAGGTTTTGGTGGAAATCCAAAAGATAGCTCAGCTGTGAGGGGAGGTCCTGCATTTGAGGTGCTATTTAATATTCATAACATGTTAAAGAAAAGGGGTTTAAGAGATAAGTTTGAGTTGACATTCTTTGCACCTATGGCAAAACCTGGTCAAAAGATGGGGCCAAAGGCTCTTGTTATGATGGATAAGATGTTTGGTATGACAAATATCAATAAGAAGGTTGGTTCAAAGATTGTTGAGTTTGAGAGTGATGGTGTAAAGTTTGAAGATGGAACTAAACTGGAGTCAGATTTGACCATGTTTATCTCTGCCGGAACGGGACACCATATACTAAAAGAGTCTGGAATGCCTCTTAGTGATGCTCAATTTGTTGTGACAAATGAGTATAATGAGGTTGAGGGGTTTGATGGAGTATATGTAATTGGGGATAGTGCCTCTCTAATGGGTCCTCAATGGAGAGCAAAACAGGGGCATGTAGCAGAGGTTATGGCAAGAAATGTGGCATATAATATCTTCCAGAAAATGCAGGGGATTGACTCAAAGCAGAGTTATCTTGGACATCTAAATATTCTATGTGTGATGGATACAGGAAATGGGGCTGCATTTGTATATAGAGATGATAATGGAGGAAAGATGATACCGATGCCAATAGTTGGACACCTCATGAAAAAAGGTTGGGGTTGGTATTGTAAAAACTCTAAACTTGGAAAAATTCCAAGAATTCCAGGTATGTAAATTTTAAGATAGGAGAATATATGAAACAGGTAATATTAATGGATAAGTATCCCATATTTGAGCTTGAGGTGGAGAAGAGCAAGACAGATTTAAAGAGTGTTGATGAGGTCTTAGAGCATCTTAAAGGAAAAGTTGATGCACATCCAGTAGCCACCTTTATCTCTATATTTGACCACTACTCTCACACTAAGGGTCTAGATGTTGGAGAGGTTTCAGATGATATTTTAGATGCAAAAAATATTATACTCTGTTTTGGTAAGAAGCTACCCAAACCAAATCTAATGGGTGTTAGACCTCGTGCTATTGGTGTAGCTGAGCTTAAAGATAGTTTTGTTTTAAGTTTTATGGAGGCACCAAATCCAGATGCTACTAAAGCTATGAAGAGTTGG
>JAADDP010000105.1 GCA_013153825.1 Campylobacterota bacterium | reverse complement strand
CTCCTCAAAATTGTGTAGCTTGGAAGTTTTACAGGGAGTAGAATATCATTTAAGTTCCCACTATGGATACAGTTAAACTCCTTACCATTTTTAGATACAATCTTTTTAAACGTTATAAAGTATGAGTCACCGACCCTCTCTATTCTACAATCATCACTATCGACCTCATCGATATCTACACCAACAGGTAGAACTATCTCTACTCTATCGCCTACACATGTCTTATCTTTACATCTCCAGCTTAAGCCATCCTCACTAACGAGCCCTGCCACCTGATGAGTCCCATCTTGGATAGAGAAGCCGTGAGATTGAGTATTATTCTTCTCAAATGGTCTAGATAGTAGATAGGCATCTGTAAAGCCTCTATTTTGTGTCGTATGTAGCTCCCTCTGGTACTTCTCTCTATTAAATATACCCATATAGTAGTCATCTATAGCCTCTCTATATGCCTTTGTTACAACACCCACATAGTATGGAGATTTTGTTCTCCCCTCTATCTTTAGAGAGTCTATAACTCCACTATCTAAAATCTCATCAATATATGAGGCCAAATTTAAATCTTTTGAATTCATAATATATGTTCCAACACCATCAACCTCATCAAGTCTAAATGTTGTATCTGTCTCAGGATTGTGTGCATAAATCTCATATGGAAATCTACAATCATTTGCACAGCTCCCCCTATTGGGTACTCTACCCTTCTGGAGAGCAGAGACTAGACATCTACCACTATAGGCAAAACACATGGAGCCGTGTACGAATATCTCTAGCTCAAGCTCTGGAAGCTCCTCCTTAATGGCTCTACAGTCGTTTAGTGATATCTCCCTAGCCACGATTATTCTACTAACACCCATATTGAAATATGCCTTTGCATCTAAAACATTTAAAACATTAGCTTGAGTTGATAGGTGAATTGGGATATCTGGAGCAACCTCTCTAACCATATCAATGAGACCTAGACTAGAGACGATGAAGGCATCGGGTCTCAACTCAGCCATCTGAGCTATATGGTTTCTGTAGAGTTTCAGTTGAGAGTTGAATGGAAAGCTATTTATTGTGGTATATACTCTCCTATTTAGAGAGTGGGCATACTCAATACCCTCTGCATAAGACTCAATATCGAACTCTTTTCCGGAGCGAATTCTTAGAGAGAATGTACTTGTTCCCCCATATACGGCATCGGCTCCGTAGGTGAGAGCTATCTTCAACTTCTCCAAATTTCCAGCAGGAGATAGTAGCTCAACTTTTCTATTATCCATTAAGACTCCTTTCATCTTAAAATGTGTCCTCTACCCTTTAGTAGATATGTAGTTGATACTCTAGAGAATAGCTTAAGGGCTTCATCAATATCTATAACTCTATCCATATCTCCTAAAAACACCTCAATTGTTATACCTCTACCTTTAAGTTCCATCAATCTATCTAGACTCCAATTATATCTTAAGAGGCTCTCAAGCTCACTATAAGCTCCAACTTTGAGATATCTATTAAGTTCAATATCCGATGGATATGCCACATTTTTTAAGAAGTTTTGAATATATCTATCCCTATTTAACTTAAAGTGTCTCAATTGGGCTCTTATAAATAGCTCACCCATATTTTGAAAAAAGGCTGGTGAGATGAGTATCAACCTATCTACCCTCTCAATGGCATCTAGGGCATACTCAAAAGCTCTGATTGCACCATAGCTAAAACCAGCAACTGTAAACTCTCCATCAACTAAAAAATCTCTGAATAGCTCCTGCTCACCATTGAGTGAGAAGCCAGAAAAGTATCTCATATCTATCAAAAGACCTCATCAATAATTCTCTTTGTCTCGTCTGGGGTTATCATCTCATTCTCTAAAAGATAGAGCTTAACCCTATCAACTGCCCTATCCAATTTAGATAGGGTGGACTTAACCTCCTCTAGTGACTCCTGAAGAATGGTTTCGGCACTAACTCCAGAGGAGAAGAACTTATCTACCATAACAAACTCATCAATAATTTTTCTACTTATTATTTTTGCCCTATTGATATCATCCTTTGCATTTGTGAATAGCTCTCCATCATACTCCCTCTGTGTGGCAACCCTTCCTGCCAGTAGAACCTTAATCTCACTCTTTAGTGCCGTCTTAGATATAATCTCATTATGGTGTGGAATAAAGTTTGATGACAGAAGTCCAATCTTCTCAAAGTTAACCTCCAACCATATAGCCATAACAGCTTTAGCCGCCTGATATAGAGCCTGTATCTGCTTCTCCCTCTTAGAGAGCGTCTTCATCTTATGTTTTCCAAGCAGAACCTTATCCTTAACGGCATCTATATCTTCATCCTCTATAATCCTCTTATTCTGCTTCAGTGCATATAGAGCAGCCTCATTTACCAGTGTCTCTAGTGCTGCTGTACTAAATCCTATAGTTAGATGTGCCACCCTCTCAATATCTACTGAGTGGCTCTTACCCTTCAGATAGAGCTTTAGAGTGCTAACTCTCTCTTTAAAGTCTGGAAGTTGAATATGAATTCTTCTGTCAAATCTACCTGCTCTCAATAGAGCATCATCCAAAACATCAATCTTATTTGTAGCAGATATGACAATCACTCCTGAACTCTCCTCAAAACCATCCATCTCAGTTAATAGCTGATTTAGGGTAGCCTCCCTCTCATCATTGCTAAAGCCTCCCCTCTTCTTCCCAACAGCATCTATCTCATCTATAAATATTATACTGGGTGCCAACTGTTTAGCCCTAGTGAATAGCTCATTAACCCTCTTAGCACCCATACCAACATATATATGTACAAATGAGGCTGCACTCTGGTAGAAGAATGGTACATCTGCCTCACCAGCTACAGCTTTGGCTATGAGCGTCTTCCCCACACCTGGTGGGCCAACAAGCAGAACACCCTTTGGGAGTCTGATATCAAAATCTCTATACTTTTGTGGATTTTTTAGAAAATCGATAATCTCCTCCAGCTCATCCTTCACATCATCAACTCCAGCCACATTTGAGAAGTTTATTGTAGGTATCTGTGGAGTTATATTATTATCGATAGATATGTGGCTCTTAGCCTCCTTCTGTTGCTCCTCCATAAGATACTCATGTCTCTGCTGATTTTTTCTTATATTATATATGATATAGAATGTAAATATTATTATGAATATAAATAGTATAGTATCTATACTATCTTCGCTACTCTCTCTATACTCAACTATGCTCTTATCAAAGAGTTTATCTAAATCTATAGCCTCCTTGGCTATCTTATATACCCTATCTCCACTATGTATATATATATATGGCTCATCTACGAAGACCCTCTTTATAGTATCTTCTCCATTGATAATCCTCTCTATACTCTCTCTATCTACAAGTTGGCTATTATCTCTAAAGATAGAGAATAGGATTATCGATATTAGAAGTGTGGAGCTTACTATGATTAGTTTCCCATTCTTATTTAAAGATTGCCACATTGATAGCCCCCTCTCTTGTAGCCTTCTCAATCTCCACCCAGCTATTTAATATATCTATATCACTCTCTATCTCAACCCTATTGAAGTACTGGTCATATCCTGAGTATCTACTCCCATCTCTCTTCTCAATTAGAACCTCTAAAGCTCTATTGTGGCTCTCTAAAAATTTAATATGTTTACCCCTTATTGTAGATATCAACTCTCTATATCTCTGCTTTGCCACATCTCCTCTAACCTCTCCTCTCATACCTGCAGATTTTGTATTATCTCTCTTGGAGTATGTAAAGGCGTGAATATGGGTGAGTGGTAGCTCTCTAACTCTATCCATAGCCTCACTCCAACAGCTATCATCCTCCATAGGGTGACCTACAATAAAGTCTGTTCCAATTGCAAATCCTAAAGATGATATCTCCTCAAGAAGTATCCTATCATAATGAAATCTATTTCTTCTACTCATAATCTCCAGCATCTTATCACTTGTGTGTTGAAGTGCTATGTGTAGATGTTTCGCCATAAATGGCTCTTTAAGTAGCTCTTTAAACTCATCATCTATCTGTATAGGCTCAAGACTTCCCACTCTTACCCTTCTAACACCTCTAATTTGAGATATTTTCTTAATTAATTTTGCAATTGATGAGCCTATATCATATCCATAACTTCCGACATTTGTCCCTGTAAGTATAAACTCACCAAACCCATTTGATGCCAACTTCTCAACCTGAGTGAGAATGCTCTCTTCACTATGGCTTCTAGCCCTACCTCTAACAGATGGTATAATGCAGTATGAGCAGTCAAAGTTACACCCCTCCTGAATCTTTATAAAGGCTCTACTTTTCCCTATAAACTGCTCTACAATTGTAGTATCTATATGGTTTAAATCACCAATCTTATAGAATGGCTTATCCAGCTTCAATATAGACTCTATATTCTCCTTTTCCGAGTGTCCAAAGACCCCAAAGACCCTCTTCTCTGCCAGTAGCTTCTCCCCTTTTGAGTGGGCTCCACACCCAGCAAGAATAACTCTAATATCTGGTTTTTTTTTATTAATCCTATTTATGTAACCTCTTACGGATGAGTCCGCCCCATTAGTCACAGTACATGAATTTACAACGATTAAATCGGCACTATCCTCACTCATAGTAAGCTCAAAATCTCTCAATTTGGATATCATTATCTGGGTATCAAACTGGTTTGTTCTACATCCAAAAGTTTTAAAATATACCTTCTTCACCACTTACCTTCAATATCATCATGATATGATTATATCATATATAATAGTAAAATACTAGCTTATCAATCCTCTCTTACGGTGGGTGATGGTCTATTTACATATATAGATTGAGCTGGAATTGAGATGTCTATATCATCCTCCTCCCTAATTCTATTTAATATCTCCATAGATATTGTACTTCTAAGTGTTAGAGTTGCGAATGCGTTTGTGAGATACCATACCGATATTCTGACGCCATATGTGTCAAAAAAGGCAAATACTCTAGGTTCAACAGCAGTATTTCTCATATTATACTTACTTCTAAGCCTATTTAGCTGTTTTCTAGTCATATCTGTATACCCCTTTGAGTACTTTCTCACAATCTCCTTTGAGATACTCTGGGCTTTGCTTATATTTGAGTCAAATGTGATTACAAAATCTATACCATCCCATACGGTCTTTATCCCTGCATGGGAGTAGTTTGCTATCATCTCCGTAAATATGTAGTTATTTGGAACGAAGATAATTCTCCCTGCCCTCCTATTAACCTCATATGTTGTGAGAGTCACATCCTCATGGATTGTCATTCTAAGTATTGAGATATCTACAATATCCCCAACATACTCCTTCCCATCCTTTAGGAATTTAACTCTATCCCCTACATGTAGTGAGCCTGAGAAGATTATAACCATCCAACCCATTATATTCATAAACCAATCTTTTAGAGCAATAGCGATACCTGCCGAGGCGAAACTCAAGATTGTAACTAGATGGCTAACATTCTCCAGATATGAGAAGAGTAGAATTATGGCGACTATGGTTATAAATGTGAAGTTTAAAGCCTTATTCGTGGTGTAGAATAGCTCATTCTCAGACATATACTTTCTAACTAGAAACTTTATTAGAAGAAAACCTAAAAGGAGAAATAGAATTGTTGAGGCTATAATGATAGCTTTCTCTATCTGCTTGGATATATCGGCCTTTATATTTAGATTTAACTCAGATATCTTTCTATCTAAGGCACTCTTACTTGTCTTAAATATCTCTAGAGTTCGTCTATAGACCTTTAGCTGTTTCTCAGTCTTCTGAAGCTCATCTATATAGCTATCCTCCGTGATATTTAAATCTCTATTGTATCTAATAAACTCAGATAGTGTATCTCTTTTACTC
>JAADDP010000179.1 GCA_013153825.1 Campylobacterota bacterium | reverse complement strand
ATGAGAGTCAAGCTCCTATCAAATATTGTATCCTGTTGCTCCTCCGAAAGCTCTTTAAAGCTCTTACCATTTAACTCTCTCAATATCTTCAAATCTATAAGTTTAAAGTTTGACTTTTTACTCTCCTCAAGCTCACCATTCTCATTCTTATACCTCTTTCCTAGGAAGCCTATTATGGATAGTAGCCTCTGCTGACCATCTATAATCTCAGATATCCCATCTCGTCTCTTATATATAAATATTGGGGGTAGTTTTATATCCAGCAGTAGAGACTCAATTATTGCTGATGAGCGTCTATGGTTTATAACCTCACCCCTCTGGTATGGTGGTCTAACTATATATCTACTCCTCTCTATATTATCTAGTACCGTCCATACATCTATCTCATTTTTCTGTGTTCTAATAGGCTCCTCAACCCTATTTCTGGATATACTCTCCTCATCTACACTATCTAACTGATGATGCTCTATGTATAGTTTATGGAGATTACTCTTAACTCTTATAGACTCCAGCGATACTATACGCTCTATTATATTTAGAAATAGTTCAAACCCTCTAAGTTTACTCTCATAGTTCATATCCTTTATATATAAGAACTTTTGGTAGTTATCACCCCTCTTAATCTCCTCTATAACCACCTCTCTATGTCTCTCTACAATATCTAGTGGAATAGCCTCCTGCTGAAGTATAGATAGAGACCAGTAGAATACAGCAGTAAGCTCCCTATTTATCTTGAAGAAGTACTCCTCATCTATTAGCACCTTTAGGGTCTCATATACTATATCAATCTTCCTATCAAAGCTATTAACCTCGATATCTAACATCTCTCTGCTCATCTCTGTATCTAGAGAGTCAAAGATATTTTTGGAAAGAGTCGGCTGTGAGAGATATCTCTTTATTGGAAGTCTATGGATAACATATAGTCTCCTGAATATTCTCTTAAGCTCCTCTATTCCATCTCTATAGCTATTTCGTAGAGCATTTCTCTTTGTCCTAGCAAAGAAGAGTATAGAGTATCTATCTGAGTATCTATCTATATTTCTTCTGATAAACCTCTCTAAGTATCTATTTAGACCATTATCTATATACTCTGCCCTCTCATTGTCGATAGTTCTCATCTTTGTTATACCTGAGTTGTATCTTCTGAATATCTCCTGTATAACATAGTTCTCATCATCCTGCTCTATACCCTCAGGAAGAGAATATTTGACCAGAGTTATGTTGAACTCAGATAATCTATCTTGGATATCATCATCTAAATCATTAAAACGCCTCTTATGAAGGTCTACATATACATTAAGCCCCTTTTTGGTCAGTGGAAATCTATTCTCCATATATCTAAAGATTGTCTCATATCTCTGTCGCCCATCTATAATTTCAAATCTCTTTTTGCCGTTGACTCTTCTCGAAAATATTATAATTGGGGGGATTCTATAGCCGAGTAGAATACTCTCAATAAAGTATGATGCCTTCTCTCCACTCCACACATAGTTTCTCTGATAGTATGGCTCATGGTCTGTCTGACTCTTTCTCCTTGGAGAGACCAAATTCTCAACACTTGTATCACTTCCATTATCCGACTGCAGATGGTATTTAAATATATCTACTACTCTATTTTCCATCAATTAACTATTAACACTTCCCAGATATGATAAGATTTACAACATTATCTATAAAGACATTGTTCTTATTATCTTTAGAGTAGACGATATAGAACTTTCTAATCATCGTAAATCCATATATTCTAGCCTCATATAGCTCCCCCTTATAGACCTCCTCAGCTACTGCATGTTTTGAGATAATTGTAACCGTTGGCTTTTCATCATCTGGATTTGCCCTCTTTACACTTTGAAGTGCTGCTGTTGTATTACTAACTTCAGATATCATATTGAAGCTTTTACATGATACTCCAAGCTCCTCAAAGACATCTCCAAGTAGCTTTCTGGTGTGGGACCCATCCTCTCTACATATCCACTTAAACTCATAAAGCTCCTCTGTCCTAAGAACTTTCGGTATTGGACTGTTGGATATTATTACCAGTTCATCATCAAACCACTCCCTATATATTAAATCTTCATGAAACAGTGGCACTTCGATAAGTCCTATATCAAACCTCTTATCCTTTATCCCATCTATAATCTTCTCAGATACATCTATACTTAAGTTTACATCATTTCCTATACTCTCACTAATCCTATTTAGACACTCCCCAGGTATTACATATGAACCTATAGTGAATGATGCACCCAATCTAAACGTTATCTGCTTATTTATTATCTTTAGAATATCCCTCTCTAGGCTATTTATACACTTCTCAAGTCTCGTGGCGATACTATAGAACTCCTCCCCCTCTGGTGTCAACTTAATACCATTCTTCTTTCTATCTATAATCTTAGCCTCTAGATAGTTCTCTATATATTTTATCTGCTGTGTCACTGCCGGTTGAGATATTCCAAGCTTTGCTGATGCCCTTGAGAAACTTCTCTCCCTCGCTACAGTTAAGAAGGTCTCTATTTTTACAAAATCTTTTAACATTTTAAACCCCTGTAATACTTAATTAAAATTATTATATCAAATTATAATTAAAACTTTTATAAGCAACTCAAATATTTATAAAAAATAAATAATTAATGATTTATAATATTATTGTTATAATAAAGAAAACTAGGAAAAAACAAAATAGGTATGATAGATTTATTAGAAGGCTTAAATTCGGCACAACAGGAAGCAGTAAAGCACATTAATGGACCACTCCTAATATTGGCTGGGGCTGGAACAGGAAAGACAAAAACATTAACTACAAGATTAGCTTATCTTATAAAAGAGGTGGGAATAGAGCCAATAAACACCTTAACATTAACATTTACCAACAAATCTGCAAGAGAGATGGAGCGTAGAGCCCTCTCAATGGTAAATCATGTCGGTTTATATAGACCCCTACTCTGCACATTCCATAAGTTTGGATTAATTCTTCTTAAAAAGTATATGCGTTATTTAGGTAGAGATAGTGGCTTCTCCATAATAGATAGTGAGGATAAGAGAAAGATTTTAAAAAAAATTATAAAGAATGATAAGATAGATTTAGATATATCAGTTGCGACTACAGAGATATCCAAGTATAAGAATAGTTTATTAACACCAGATGAACTATTTAGAAAAAGTGATTTAGCTCTATTTGATAATATAGTAGAGCTATATAAGAGATATCAAGAGCATATCATAGAGAATAACTTAGTAGATTTTGATGATCTACTGATGTTGCCATATCTAATATTGAGAGATAATATCGGTTTGAGAAGGGCAATTAGTAATAGATATAGATATATTATGGTTGATGAGTATCAAGATACAAATGAGTTGCAATTTAAAATGCTTAAGCTTCTAACCTCTGAACATAACAACCTCTGTGTGGTTGGGGATGATGACCAGAGTATATATGGGTGGAGGGGTGCAAATGTTGAGAATATTCTTAACTTCACAAAGGAGTTTAAGGGGAGTAGGCTAATAAAGCTTGAGACAAACTACCGCTCGACATCTCAAATTCTTCAGGTATCAAATGAGCTTATTGAGCATAATAGAAAGAGGATAGGGAAGAGGTTAATATCCTATAGGGGAGATGGAGAGAGTGTTAAAGTTCTACACTCCATGAATGAGACTATAGAGACCAAGAGGTTGGCAAAGGAGATAAAGGGCTTAATTGAGAGTGGTGTTAGTGGAGGTGAGATAGCCGTCCTATATAGGATAAATGCACTATCACGCTCACTTGAAGATGGTTTCATGAGAGAGGGGTTAAATTTTAAACTTGCCGGAGGGGTAGCATTCTATGAGAGGAGTGAGATTAAAGATTTAATTGCATACTTTAGGGTCATATCAAACCCAGACGATGACTTCTCATTAGAGAGGATTATAAATAGACCTAGAAGAGGCATAGGGGATATCTCTCTAAATAGGTTGAGAAGTTTAGCAATAGATAGGGGGGAGTCTCTATTTAGATGTATAGCTTCACTTAGTGATGATGAGCTAATTGAGAGTATCGGAAAGAGAGCAGTTAAACCTCTCAAGAGATTTCACGAGGATATAGAGCTTCTACACAGCTCTAGAGATAGAGCAGATATACTGGTTGAGCTGTTTGAGAAGAGGGTAAATTTCAGTGCTTTCTATAAGAAATCTCAAAATGGTGAAGAGAAAGTTCTAAATATAGATGAGTTCTACGGCTACTTTCTTGAGTTTATGGATGGGAGTAGAGGTACTACGGTTGAAGATTTCCTAAATGAGATATCCCTCCATACAGATTATGACACTTATGGGGGGGAGACGGTGACAATTATGACCATCCACGCCTCTAAAGGGTTAGAGTTTGAACATGTATATGTGATTGGGCTGGAGGAGGACTTCTTCCCTCTATTGAGAAATTCAGATATTGAGGAGGAGAGACGGCTCGGATATGTGGCTATGACTAGAGCTAAAAGTAATCTAACGCTATCATATGTCGATAGTAGGTTCTATAGGGGGCAGAGAGTTAGAATGAATAGGAGTAGATTCTTGGGAGAGGCTGGATTGATAAAGGGTGATAAGTTAAAGCTTACAAAAAATAGGAGTTTTAAGAAGGGTGATTTGGTAAAACATGAGAAGTTTGGAATAGGGAGAGTCCAAAGCTCAATAAAGTATGGTAAAAACTATAAGCTCAATATCAACTTTGGTGGTGTTAGAAAAGAGATATTAAGCTCATTTGTTCAGGCCATATAGGATGGAGAGTTTAAAAGATAAAAATCTTCTATTTGTAGTGGATAAACCTATAAATATCAGCTCAAGGGGCTATATTAATAGATTAAAGAGGGTATATGGCTCAAAGATTGGCTTCTCTGGAACTCTAGACCCATTTGCAAGTGGAACTCTAATAGTGGCTACAGGTAGATACACTAAACTATTTAGATATCTGGATAAGTCTCCAAAAAGGTATAGGGCTACCCTATGGTTGGGGGCAAAATCTGATAGTTTAGATTTGGAAAATATTCTATCAATTAAAGATATTAAGAGGCTAAAAGATGGTGAGGTAGATAGAGTTTTTAACTCTCTAAGGGGTGATATAACCTATACCCCACCAAAATTCTCTGCTAAAAAGATAGCTGGAGAGAGAGCATATAAACTTGCTAGGGAGGAGAGAGAGGTTAAATTAAAAGAGATTACATCTACCATATATGATATAGAGCTTCTGCTATATAACCACCCATTTATACACTTCGATATCACAATTAGCGAAGGGGGCTATATTCGCTCTATAGGGGAGATTATATCCAGAAGGTTGAGGGTAGATGGGACACTATCAAGCCTTAGAAGGGTATCTGAGGGTAGCTTCTCTCTAAGCTCTAAAGGGTATTTAAATCCAATAGAGCATCTTAAACTATCCAGAAATAGATATCTAGGAGATATAGATGCTATTAGATTGGGGAAGAGGTTACGAGTTACAGATTTTGAGCTACAGAGTGAAGGGGAGTATGTGACAATCATTGGTGACTTCTTCTCTATAATTGAAATAGTTGATAATAGAGTTGTATATAAGTTAAATTATCTTAAAATCTTCTAACTATACATACGATATAAAGGAAGACCATGCCACTTGTTGCAATACCCGAGAGTATCGAGAGTCTGAATAGATCAGAAAAGAGTGTTATGAAGAGCTTAAAGTGGATATATCTATCTGAAAAGGGGATATCATATCTATACCTAGAGCCTAAACTACAAAAGGTAACTCCAGACTTTATACTTATAGATCCAGATAGAGGAGTAGTTATCATAGAGGTTAAAGCTTGGAGACTATCATCGATAAAGAGTATAAATAATAG
>JAADDP010000072.1 GCA_013153825.1 Campylobacterota bacterium | reverse complement strand
ATCTTGCTTTTAGAGGATATGGATTTAAGAGAAGTAGATGAGCAGACTATTTTTAAGAGTATAACTATTGCTCCTCTTAGAATAGAAAAGTGTGATGGACTCCCCTGCACTATATTTGCAGAGATTAATTGAGAAAGGATTAGATTATGAGAAAAATAGTGTTATTTATAATGACATTTTCGATACTTAGTGCTTATGATTTTGGAAAAATTCCAGAGATTAGGGCGAAGGATATAACCTTTGGTAAACCTATGATGATAATGGTTGGTAAGACCAACTGTGTATGGTGTGAGAGTATGGCACCTCAACTAAAGGAGATTAAAGAGGAGTATCCAAATACTATTATATACTATATGAACTCGGATAAAGAGCCTATGTGGGCTATAAAACATCACATATTAGAGCTTCCAGTTCAAATTTTCTATAACTCTAGAGGTGAGGAGATTGGCAGACATACAGGCTATATCAATAAAAATGATATATTGGAGCTTCTTAAGAAGAGTGGGGTTTTAAGGAGATGAGAAAGCTATCCAACTTCTCAACAATCCTTTGGGATTTTGATGGTGTAATATTTGATGGGATGAGAATAAAATCAGAGGGGTTTAGAGAGTTACTCTCTCCTTATGGGACAAAAGAGGATATAGAGAGATTTATGGAGTTTCACTTTTTACATGGGGGAGTTCCAAGGTTTCAAAAAATTGAGTATTTTTTTAAAAATATTCTAAAAAGAGATATATCTTTAGATGATATAAATATCTTAGCAAAGAGATTTGCAAAGATTATTGAGAAAAATGTTTTTGATAGAAAAAATCTAATAGAGGATACTCTTAAGTTTATAGAACAAAACTATAAAAATTACAACTTCCATATAACATCAGGTGCAGAACATAGTGAACTAAATGCCATATGTGGCTATTTTGGAATATCAAAATATTTCATCTCAATTGAGGGGAGTCCCCCAACAAAAGATATTGTAATTGCAAGGCTCTTAAAAGAGTATAACTATAGGGCTGATGAGGTTGTCTTAGTTGGGGACTCATTTACAGATTATGAGGCGAGTAGGTCAAATGGTATCCACTTTTTAGGTTATAACAATCCAGAGCTTAGAGGGTATGGAGATGGATATATTGAGAGGTTTTTAGATTGAGGTTCTCGAAAGATGAACTGAAATTTTTAGAGCATCTAGAGAAGATTAAATTATCTATTGAGCCTAGCTTTTTCTCTGCTGTAAATACAACTCTAGTTGCAAATCCATACATTAGCGACTACCCTAAAAGGTTTATATTTAAAGAGTTTATAGATAGAAATCTATATTGGCTCTTTTTCAAATCTAGTATAAAATTTTATATAAAGCAGTTTACACTATTTTTTAACTATATCGTTTCACATCTGCTCTATAAGATTTTCTATAAAAGAGAAGATATAGATTTTAAAAACTCTATCTTAGTAGATAAATTCTTCTTAGTAGATACCATAGTAAGAGAGAAGAGGTTTAACCCCAGATATTTTGTGGGGCTATATGAGGTTTTAGATAGTCTAAATAGAGACTATATATTCTTAGTTAGGCTATATGGGGCAAATAGAAATCCACTTAAGTTGATTAAGTTTTTTAATATATTGAGTAGAGATAACAGAAAGTTTCTATTTGAGTTTGAACTACTAAAAGTTTACGATTTTTTTAAGATTTTAGGGCTAATTATTATATATCCATTTAAAACCTTAAGACTTTCAACTAGAGATAGATACTTTAATATTGAGCTTATAAGAGATATAGAGAAACAGCAGTTTGAAGCCTTTAGCAGATATATTTTGGGGCAGAAATTGGCAAAACTTGATATAGATAGGATACTCTCATGGAGTGAGTTTCAGGTCACAGAGAGGGCTTTAAACTATGGACTAAGAGCTAAAGATGGCAAAACTAAAATATATGGGGCTCAATTCTACCTGAGCTATAGCTCATATTTTAATACATTTGTAAGTGATATTGACTATATCCATAAAACATCTCCCCATACGGTTTTAGTAAATGGAAAATATTATCTTTTAGATAGAAAAGAGGTAGAGTATAGGCTTGGAGTATCTTTTAGATATAGAGAGCTATTTAATAGAGGCGTATATAAGGGTGGAGAGAATATTTTACTTCTTGGCTCATACCTAATAGAGGATACAAAATATATGATAGAGCTTTTAGAGGGATTTGAGAGTGTAATCTTTAAAAACCACCCAGCAGTAGATATTAGAAGCTTAGGGGATATAAAATTTAAAATTAGTCAGGAGAGTATCTATAACCTCTTTGAAGATAGTAAAATTGTCATAACCACAGCATCAGGCACAGCAGTTGAGGCTATTGCTTGTGGGGTCTCTGTAATTATTATTGGGAGTCGAAAGGGTCTTACATCAAATCCACTAGATGAGTATGGAAAGGGTGTAATTTGGGATATGGCATATGGTAGAGAGGATATCTTAAGAGTCTATAGAAATCTATTAAAGATGAGAGAAGAGGTAGACTTGACCACCTATGCTAGATGGTATAGAGAGAACTTTTTTATAAATCCAAATAGAGAGGCTATTGAGGGAGTGATTAATCTCCTCCAAAAGGGAGAATAGCACTTGCCCAAGTCAGCCCCCCACCAAATGTATCCAGAAGCATAAGTTCCCCCCTCTTGAGCCTTCCAGCCTCATATATATCATTAATTGCCATAGGAATTGATGCAGCTGACGTGTTACCATACTTCTGAATTGTAAGCACCACCTGTCTTTCTGTCATCTTTAGGGCATCTCCAACAGCCTTTATAATTCTATAGTTTGCTTGGTGTGGGATAAAGTGGTCTATATCTGATGAGTTAATGCCATTCTTCTTTAAAATGTCTCTAACATCTTTAGTCAATGTCTTAACAGCCAATTTAAAGGTCTCATTACCTCTCATCTTAACAAAGTTTAAACCCTCATCCAAAACTTTTTGAGTTAGAGGATTTACACTACCAGGGGCTGGAGTTACTAGGAAATCAGCATATGAGCCATCAGCACTGGCATTCACATCGATAATAGCTTCACTCCTATCTTCAGTAGCAGATATTACACAGGCTCCTGCCCCATCTCCAAAGAGGATACATGTAGTTCTATCTCTATAATCTACAATTGAGCTAAATTTTTCTGCCCCAATTACCAATACATGCTTTTTCATGCCGGACTCAATAAATGCCTTTGCAACACTAAGTCCATAGACAAATCCACTACATGCTGCACTTATATCAAAAGCTTGGACATCTCTAACACCCAACTTATCGGCAATTATACAGGCAGTTGAGGGCATATTAAAATAGTCTGGAGTTACAGTAGCACACACAATCAAATCTATATCTTGTGGCTCTAATTTAGCCCTTTTGATTGCTATTTTTGAAGCAATTGCACCCATATCACTTGTCACCTCATCGCTATTTGCAATGCGTCTCTCTCTTATACCAGTTCTCTTTAGTATCCACTCATCACTGGTATCTACCATCTTTTCTAAATCAGCATTGCTTAAAACATTTGAGGGAGCATAGGCTCCGATAGAGTGAAATTTTGCAAACATACTTTTTACCTTATATTTTTAATAAGTAACTCTTCTATTGCTACATTAACTTGGGAGTTATTAAACTCAATAGCTTGGAAAATAGCATTCTTAATCGCCTTAGCATTACTCTTTCCATGGGAGATGATTACACAACCATTTACACCTAAAAGGGGAGCTCCACCATACTCTGCATAGTCAACCTTATTCTTAAGCTTCTTAAATACCTTCTTCTTTAGAAGTAATGCTCCAATCTTTGCAGGGATAGACTTTCTAATTTGAGTCTTCATAAGGGTAAATATTGTAGAGGCTACACCCTCACTAGCTTTTAGAGTAATATTTCCGGTAAATCCATCACACACAACAACATCAACAGAGCCATTAAAGATATCACTACCCTCAACATTCCCCTTAAAACCTGAGACGCTACCTTTCATAAGCTTAAACGCCTCTTTTGTCAAGGCATTACCCTTACTATCCTCCTCTCCATTTGCCAACAGACCAACAGATGGTCTCCTCAGCCCTAAAACCTTTCTGGCATAGACCTCTCCCATAACTGCAAACTGATATAGATTTTTTGCTGTACAGTCTGTAACTGCTCCAACGTCAAGTAGAAGTGTATTTGCAGAGGGTGATAGGCTGGGCATAATCGTAGCTAGAGCAGGTTTAGATATATTTGGCAACCTACCAACTCTTAGAGTTGCAAGAGCCATGGTAGCCCCACTATGTCCGGCAGATACGATACCATCTGCTCTTTTACCTCTAACAAGCTCAATTGCCTTATATATTGATGACTCTTTACGCTTTAGTGCTTGGGTTGCTGAATCATCCATCGAGATTGTATCTGATGCCTCAACAATCTCAACATGCTCTAGATAGTATTGTGGAAGGTGTTGAAATATCTGCTCCTTATCTCCGACAAGTATCGGAAGAAACTCTCTCTCATCTAAAGCTTGAACTACACCCTCAATAATAGGTTCGGGACCAAAATCCCCACCCATAGCGTCTATTGCTATTTTTATCATTAACTTACTTAGCTATTTTTATATTCACCGGTTGTTAGGTTCATATGGTGAGGCATTCTCCATGTCCCATCTCTATCCTTTACAGGTCTAGGAAGTGTCAACTTATAGTGTGTTCTTCTCTTTGCTGCTCTCGTCTTACTAACTCGTCTCTTAGGTACTGCCATTACTTATCCTTTATGTGAAATTTAAAACTCTTGTTCAAACTCTCTATTCTCACTTTTACAGTTTGAACATAAATTGTAGTAGTTCTGAATAGATGAAACCTCACTATTTAATATAAAATCTAGGTCGATTACACCATCTAAAAACTCTATAATATCCAAATCATCAGATATCTCTACCACTCTATCGGTTAAGGTTAATGTTAGGGGGGATTTTAATGGTTTGTAGAACTGCTCTCCACATCTGTAACAGATAAGCTCAAGCTCCCCACTCAACTCCCCATCCAGCTCAACCTTATGGTAATCTTTCTTCTCTAAACTACCTTGGAGTGTAATATTATCAACTCTTAACTTAAAAGGTTTTTTACTATAAGATACTTTATCGAAAAAAATCTTCACAAATTATACAATCTCTCTCTGTGCGAAAAAGAAAGCTATCTCTATCTCTGCATTCTCTAGAGAGTCACTACCATGAACGGCATTTGCATCAATACTCTCTGCAAAATCTGCTCTAATTGTTCCAGCTTCAGCCTCTTTTGGATTAGTTGCACCCATAAGCTCTCTATTTTTAGCTACAGCATTTTCACCCTCTAAAACGCTAACAACAACTGGTCCAGATGTCATAAACTCCACTAAGTCATTAAAGAAAGGTCTCTCTCTATGCACTGCATAGAACTCTCCAGCATCAGCTTCTGATAGTAAAACTCTCTTCATTGCCACAATCTTTAGACCGCTCTTCTCAAATCTTGCTAGAATTTCACCCACCACATTTTTAGCTACTGCATCTGGTTTTATTATTGAAAGTGTTCTCTCCATACTATTATGCTCCATAAATAAGTACTATAATTTAGAGTGGAATGTTATCGAAAAGTTAATGAAAGTGAGCTTTTAATTTAGATTAAGAAATTGCAGAGTGAACTACCCTAACCTTTTGCTAACGCAAATAAGTCAGGGCTTCCTGCTTCACAGACCCTCTTATGAGGCGTCTCCACAGGCTTAACGGGCTGTTCCGTCCCTAATAGTTTAAAATTAATCCTCTATTACAGGAGTCCCTTTTTCTCCTCTGTTTTCAGAGCAAGGTAGACCATCTACACAGTCATCCCACTGAATACACCCCTCAGTTGGACAAGCCTCTGCACAAGCTGGAACATCAAAGTAATCAACACACTCTACACACTTGTCTGCATATACATAATATATCTCTT
>JAADDP010000020.1 GCA_013153825.1 Campylobacterota bacterium | reverse complement strand
CTTTTGATTTTACTCTTTTTAATAATAGATTTAAGAAGAATAGAATGTATGGAGAGAAGAATATTCTCTTCTTTGATAATGGGAGAGATTTCTACGGAAAATTTAAGATTGATTCAACCACAGGCTGGTTAAATATTAAAGGGACTAAAAATCTAGGTGCATTTATTAAGGCACAAAGAGATAACTCTAGAACTCTAATTCTGTGTGAGGGGCTGAAGGATGGAGTAAATGGAAATATAGCCTTTCCAAAAGCAGATATTCTAGTTACAGATAGTAAACATATACCTTTTAAATTTAAAGAGCATGGGGTAGAACTTAAGCAGTATCATAAAATTATCCTTGCAGTCGATAGAGATGTCTCTACAGATGAGAAGCTCAAGCTCCTCTCAAGGTTAAATAGAAAATCCTATAAAAAGACATATATGGTAAATTGGGATGAGATTCCTAAAGAGGTTACAGATTTAACGGAGTGGATAGATAGTTTAGATATCCCATTTTCAAAAATTGAGAGAGAAGCTCTTCCAAGTTTGAAAAGAGTTCTCTCAGAAGATAATTTTGTGAAGATTTTTAATAGAAAAAGGGTTGAAGAGTTAGATAGAAGATTTCAGATTGCTTCAAGTAGAAATAGTGTCAACTCCGTTCGAGATATTATAAAGAGCAAGAATCTTATGAGGGAAGATATCTCTAAAGAGGTAGAGTTTCTATTAAATCTCTCTGGAAAATCTGATAGAGATGAGGTTGTTGAGTTAAATTCAAATGGAAAATTGAGTGATTTATCTAAGAGAATTATAGATATTGTAGATGGTAATCAGAGAACTCTTTTAAATGCCCCTACAGGTACAGGCAAGAGTTATCTAGTCAAAAATATATTTCCAGTTAAGTATAGAAATATGATTATAATCTCTCCTCTAAGGATGGTAACAGATGAGATAGTTAAAGAGTCAATATTTAAGAATGTTAGAAAGATTAGGGATATAGACTATCCATACATCTCTATGACTACAGATATCTTCTACAATCTATATAAGAGCCATCCAGATATTTTTAAGAAGAGAATCCAGGAGAGTGATATTATTATTTTTGATGAGCAACACCTCTATCGAGAGTCCAAAAACTTTAGAGAGAAGGTTGTTAAAGTTTATGAGTTTCTTCTATATAAATATAAGAGAAGAGTTCTATTTATGAGTGGAACACCTGTAATCCCTACCGATGTTGATATAAAAGTGATTACGGCAAGAGTTCCAGACTCTGCAAAGAGAAGAATAGACTATTCAAAGGATAAATTTCAGAGTGAAGAGGAGATGGTTAGCCATATTAAGAGTCAAATAAAATCTGGCTCTGTAATGGTCTATTGCAGTTCAAAGATTAAGGTTGAGGAGGTTAGTAATCTTCTCATTAAACATAATATTCCTGTCTTTAGTATGACATCTATAGAGATGAAGGAGAATGGAGAAAAGGTTAAGGGTGGAAAGATAAAGTATGGAGAGTATGCCTATGTCTCAACTACAAAAGCTACTACAGGAATTAATATCCCAAATTTGAGAGGTATATACCAGTATGGAACTGTATATAATGCAAATAGCTTTATTCAGCTTCTGGGGAGATTGAGAGATGGGGGATTCTTCTATTACATTAAGCCTAAGTTTGAACATCAACAGGAGAAGTTTGTCAGAAATCAGGCAATAGGGCTTGTGAGAGGTTTTAAGAAGTTGAAGGTTCATAAGCTGAGCCAGAGTTTTAACAGTTCAAAGTTTAAAAATTGGATAAAGAATAGATTTCACATCCCTAGTCACCAGAGAGATTTGAGTGGATTTATGACCCACTTTAGAGATGCTTTGCAGGTAATTGAGGCAAAAGGTTTAGGTAAATTCAATATGGAGAGGGATGATTTCATCTTTTCAGCTCTGGCAGTTAATAACGTTGATGATATTGAAGAGCTCTTTGAGAACTTAGATAAGGTAAATTTTGAGAAATATGTTGATAGAGTTGCTATAGATTGGATAAACCATAATAGTGTTGAGATGTTGAATGAGATATATAATCTCTCATTTAAAATTATAGAGGAGAGAGATTCTGAACCTGAACTTGAAAAGATAGAGCTTATTACTTGCGAAGATAAGAGTGAAAAGAGAGAGAAGCAGAAAAAGATATCGGATGAGACCAGAGAACTCTATAAGGAGTTAGATGAGAAGTTTAAAGATTGCAATATCACATCGAAAGTTCTTAGAAATAGATTCTCTCTTGGAGAGTTGACGAAATTGAATGAGATTGAGCTAGATTTAGATGAGATTAAGAGATTTGCCCATAATGATGATAAGGTTGTCAGATTAAAAGCTATGTTAATCCCTCCAGATAAGATTATAGAGATTGCTAAGGAGATTATTAATGATAAAGGGTTCTGCACCTTGAGAGAGCTAGATGTAGAGCTTCAAAAGGTATATATTGCGAATAGTAGAACTAAAAGTGTCTATTTTAGATTTCTTGTCAATCTATTTAAAAAAGGATTTGCAGATAATTCTGATATTAAATATTCTAAAATGGGTAAAGCGAATAGAAGATATCATAGGAATATACTATTAGGTAGAGATGTATTGTAATTATAGAGTATATATAGGAGTTTGACATATTTGTAATAACAGATAGTTTTTATAGGCCATGGCTAAAAAGGAGATGTTCATAGAGCAACAGCAATATTTTTCTCCTCAAAGGTTAGAACCTACACGAAAATTTTGTAAAATTGTCTATATAATTTAAATTTTTTGAAGAAAATTGATAAAAAATATTCAATATTATTAAATTAAAATAGGAGAAATTTGTGAAGTTTTCATCAATAACAGAAGCGATATTTAGAAGAGCAAAGTTGACAGGAGACAGATTATATATTGCAGATAGTAGAAATCTTGAGCTTTCAGGATATAAGTTTTTAGCCTCTATTCTAGTTATGAAATCTATATTAGAGGAGAGAAATTTGGGAGAGATTGCAATTATGCTTCCAACCTCATCAATAGGTGCAGTTGTGAATATTGCAATCTCTAGCATGGGGAAGAGAATTATAAATCTGAACTACACAAGCTCTATAGAGTCTCTAAAATATGCAATAGAACTTGCCGATATCGATTCAATAGTTACGAGTAGGCTCTTTATATCAAAATTAAAGCAGAGAAATTTTAATATCGAGCCGATATTTGAGGGGTTGCATGTAATCTATCTTGAAGATATAAAAAAGGATATCTCTCCTCTAAAAAAGCTAAAAAGCTATCTCACTGTGAGGTTTATACCCATTCCATTTCTATTAAAGCTATATGTAGAAGATGTTACAAGCAAAGATACGGCCATTGTGATGTTCTCCAGCGGAAGTGAGGGGACTCCAAAGGGGATAGAGTTAACGCATGAGAATATTCTTGGAAATATTGAGCAGATTTCGCCACTTTTAGATATAAGGGAGGATGATGTTATGCTTGGAACTCTTCCAATATTTCACTCATTTGGACTCACAGTCACAACGCTATTTCCTCTAATTAATGGGATTTTAGTTGTTTGCCACTCCGACCCAACAGATGGATATACCATTGCTAAGCTCTCGTTCAAATATAAGGCAACTATTATGTTTGGAACTCCAACATTCTTTAGGCTATATGCTAAAAATAGGAAAATTCACCCTTTAATGTTTGAGTCTCTAAGGCTTGTAGTCGCTGGGGCAGAGAGGCTCTCAAAAGAGACCATAGAGCTGTTTAGGATGAGATTTTTAAAGGATATTTTACAGGGGTATGGGACAACAGAGACCTCACCAGTTGCAACCTGTAATCTTCCAGATAGAATAGATTTAGATAGTTTTCATATCCAGAGGAGAAATAAGCCGAATAGCGTTGGTCGTCCAATTATAGGGACAGAGTTTATTGTGGTTGAGCCAGAGAGTATGAGAGAGCTAGATATTGGAGAGGAGGGGATGCTTCTAATTAGTGGTATTCAGGTTATGAAGGGTTACTTAAAAGATAAGAAGAGAAGCGATGAGGTTATAAGGAATATTGGTGGAAAGAGATACTATATGACGGGAGATAAGGGGTATATCGATAGTGATGGATTTATATATATAGTAGATAGATATAGCCGTTTTGCAAAGATTGGGGGAGAGATGGTCAGTCTTGGAGCAGTTGAGGAGCAGATATCGAAGCTCATAGATGGCTCGGTGGCTCAAATAGCCGTTACGGCAATCTCTGATAGTAAAAAAGGGGAGAAGATAGTGGCTCTATTAGAGGGTGATATTAAGGTTGAAACCTTAAAAAGTGCAGTAAAAGAGGCGAAGATACATCCACTATATATCCCCTCTGAGTACTTCGCAGTACACGAAATTCCGAAACTTGGAACTGGAAAAAGCGACTTTCGAGGGATAAAAAGGTTGGCAGAGGAGTTATCCTCAAATCTGTTACAAAAAGTAAAAATTTAATCTAAAGATAGTTTTTTAGAAATTTTAATTCTAATTAAGAGTAATTTTATCTGATTATACTGTATAATCTCAAAAAATATAAAAAGGATATAGATGGCAACAGTAACATTTAAGAATGACATCGTATGTAACTTAGCAGGAAATGAGGTAAATGTAGGAGATGTAGCTCCAGAGGTAACAGTTGTAAATTGTGACCCAATGCTTCAAGATGAGAAAGTTGGTGGAGAGGGTAAAGTTCAGCTAGTAATTGCAGTTCCATCTCTTGATACTGGCGTTTGTGATGCTGAGACTAGAAGATTTAACCAAGAGGCTGCTGGTCTTGATGGTGTTGAGGTAGTTACAGTATCTATGGATTTACCATTTGCAGCAGCTAGATGGTGTGGTGCAGCTGGAATTGATAATATCAAAGTTTGTTCAGACTTTAGAAACAAAGATTTTGGAAATGCTTATGGTGTGCTTTTAGCTGATGGACCTCTTGCTGGTGTTCTTGCTAGAGTTATCTTTGTAGTTGGAAAAGATGGAAAAGTATCTTATAAGCAAGTTGTTCCAGAAATTACACAAGAACCAAACTATGAAGAGGCGATTGAAGCTGCTAAAGAGGCTACTTCTAAGTAAATCTAATTTTCAATCAATTATAACCTATACAAAATAGGTTATAATTTCTCTATGAAGTGGACACCAAAACAGATAGAGAAGTATAATAGACAGAAATATATCTCCTTTTTAGAAAAAATCACAAAAAACCTATTTAAGATGTTTAGGGACAAAACCATATCTCAAGATATTTTTACAAAAAGATTTTTTGAGTTAAAAGTTCAACTCAATAGGCTTCCAGAAGTTGTATTAAGTAGCCAGTACCATAGAGAGATGCAAAACTATATAGATAATCTATATATGGAGCTAAAGGGTGATTTTGACTTAAATAGCGTTAGAGAGCTAAACATGACAAATCTAAATAGGATACAGAAGCTGAAAAATAGAGCATCATATAGAAGAGATAAACATAAGGGTAGTGTTGATAGGGAGGTTTGGAATTAGAGTAATATTTTAGATGCCACTGCACATACTGCTGTTTGACTTTTTAATATTTGAGATGTTTTAAAACCTACAATATCTTCTTTATTAAATAGATTAATTTCATCACTACTAAATCCTCCTTCACATCCAATTACAATAGATTTTATATTCTCTTTAATCTGATTTTTTGAAAAATTTAATATCTTTGCATCTGGATATATTTTTATAAATTCCTCTAAACTATTTAAGATATTTAAATTCATTAAATTGTCTCTACCTGATTGTTGAGAGGAATTTATTAATATTTTTTCCAATCTTTTAAAGTCTAATTTGAAGTTTCTTTGAGACCTTTTACAGTATATAAATGTAATTGAGCTTACACCTATCTCATTTAACGCAGGAAGGGCTTTTTCCACTATTTTGGTATCAACCATGCACCAGCCTATGTTTAGCTCTCTATTTGCCTCTATTATATGTTCTTTAC
>JAADDP010000110.1 GCA_013153825.1 Campylobacterota bacterium | reverse complement strand
AATACGAATGTCTGAAGAAGTGCAGAGAATGTTAATAGTAGATATGCTGGTAGTGGAACTAGATATGGAACTAACATTAGAAGAACCCATAAGAATAGGTCATCACCCTTAATATTTCCAAATAGACGGAAACTCAAAGAGATAATTCTTGAGATGTGAGATACAATCTCGATTGGAAACATAAGTGGTGCAAGAATTGGAACAGGGCCTGCAAAGTGTGCAAAATATTTTATAACACCATTTTCTCTAATACCCTCATAGTTATAGAATACAAACACAACTAAAGCTAAAGGTAGAGTTACATTTATATTTGATGTTGGAGACTCAAAACCAGGAATAATTCCAATTACATTTGAGATAAATACAAAGATACCAATTGTAGCAACTAATGGTAGATATTTTCTTGCTAACTTCTCCCCTATAGTATCTTTTCCCATAGAGATAACGCCATCTAGATACGCTTCCATAACATTTTGACATCCACTTGGAACAGCTTTGAGAGATTTTGTAGCATTTTTAGCAATTAATATAGCAATTATAGCTACTAAAATTAGATGTGCTATAACCATAGGGGCTCCATGTCCCGTTATTGCACCCAAAAAAGTAAATACACCTTCCATATATACATCCTGTTGTTATATTGATTTGGGTGGATTATAGCTTAGAAAGGCTTAGCATAGAGTTATAGAGATTATAAATGGAAATTAAGTAACGCTAAAAACTCAATTGAGTATTTTTGTTACAGGATTAAAAGTGAAAATTTTCTCCTAAATAGTATTTTCTAACATTTTTATCATTCATAATTGCATTACTATCTCCAGATGCTAACATCTCTCCACTCTTCATTACAAATGCCATATCACAAATCCCCAGAGTCTCTCTAACATTGTGGTCTGTAATTAATATCCCCATATTCAACTTAACTAACTGCTTTATTATCCCCTGAATATCCTCTACCGATATTGGGTCAACCCCTGCAAATGGTTCATCTAGTAACAGAAATTTTGGCTCTCCAACTAATGCTCTAGCAATCTCTACTCTTCTCCTCTCTCCTCCACTTAGTTGAACTCCATATCGTTTTCTAATTGGCTCTATATTAAATAGGGTAAGAAGTTTTTTTATCCTATCATCTATCTTTTTTCTATCCAGCCCTATCGCTTTTC
Source organism: Campylobacterota bacterium (assembly GCA_013153825.1). Lineage (GTDB taxonomy): Bacteria > Campylobacterota > Campylobacteria > Campylobacterales > Sulfurovaceae > UBA1140. Next base: position 4,856 of record JAADDP010000110.1, on the reverse strand, counting down.
CTGCAATAATTAGATTATCTTCAACCGTTAAATCCTTAAATATGCTAGACTCTTGAGGAAGATAACCTATTCCCAACTTTGCTCTTGTGCTAAGAGATAGATTTGTGATATCCCTATCATCTAGTAGAACTTTACCAGTTGTAACATCTGTAATCCCACAAATCATATAGAAGCTTGTGCTTTTTCCAGCTCCATTTGGGCCTAAAAGTCCTACAACCTCACCAGATGTAACCTTAAGTGATACATTATGGATAATCTTACTCTTTTTTATTATCTTTGATAACTCTTTTGCCTCTAAAGTGTGTCTCATATCTCTATCTTATATCTTCTCTTACCCTCTAAAATCTCTATATCGATAGAGCAGATATTATATCCAGCATTTAGGGTTAAATCTCTTAAACTCTCACTTCCCCACTCCACTATATGCCATCCACTCTTATCAAACTCCTCAAAAAGTCCAAGACTCATAAACTCTAAATCACTAATTCTATATAAATCGTAATGGTATAGTCTATCTCCATATATCTGTTGAAGAGAGAATGTTGGAGAGGTTACACTACTATCTAACCCTATATATTTTGCAATGGCCTTTGTTAAGGTGGTCTTTCCCGACGCTAAAGTTCCATTTAAAAAGATTATGGCATCTTCTGGCAAATTACTATTTAGATAATCTAGTAGTGGCTCTAAACTATCTAAGGAGGCAACTATCTCTCTATAAGCCATTTGAAATCTTTTTTATAAGCTCTAAATGCTCTCTAGCTCTTCCACTCTCTATTGCATCTCTTACCATCTCAAACCCCTCTTTGAGGTCTCTACTAATTCCATCTGCAAATAGTGCATACCCTCCATTTAATATCACAATATCCTTTTGGGGTCTAGTGGCTCTATTCCTAAATATATTTAGGGTAATCTCCCCATTTTTTCTGGAGTCTCCACCCAAAATTGCCTCTTTTGGAACTTTCTTAAATCCAAACTTCTCAGGGTCTATCTCCCCACTACTATATTTTCCACCCTCAATATAGGCAAACTCCGTATTTGAACTAAGAGATATCTCATCCATTCCATCAAGACTACTTACAACAAAGGCTCTTTCTGTATTCAATCTTATTAGAGCTGTTGCCATCTTCTCAATATACTCTGGACTAAAAACCCCCAATAGATACTTTTTTGCCCCTGCAGGGCTTGTTAATGGGCCTAGAAGATTAAATATTGTTCGATGCTCTATAGATTTTCTAACTGGCATAATATGCTTCATAGCTGGGTGGTGGTTTATTGCAAACATAAAACAGAAACGACTCTCCTCTAACATCTTAACCTGCTGTTTTGGAGTTAGATTTAGATTTATACCTAGACCCTCTAGTAGGTCGGCAGAGCCTGAACGGCTTGTGATACTTCGATTTCCATGTTTAGCCACATATGAGCCAATAGATGCCAAAAGTAGAGAGACTGTAGTTGAGATATTAAATGTTCCACTTCTATCGCCTCCCGTTCCAACTATATCGATAATTTTACTCTTTAAATCATCTGATATTGGAAGTTTTATTGAGTGGTCTCTCATAATACTAGAGGCTATGGCTATCTCCTCTCCACTCTCTCCCCTATTATATAGGTCTATTAAAAACTCCCTTGCCTCATCGGGACTTAACTCATTTTTAAATAGTTTCTCAAAATGCTCTCTCATAGCTCTCTCGCATACTCATCTTTTTTACTCTTTGGAACCGTCTTTGTAGTTGGTATCTTCAACACCTCAAACTCCCTAGCCCCTTTTAGATACTCTATCTTAACTTTATCTCCAACCTTAACCTCTCTACTCGGCTTAACCTTCATACCGTTGATGGAGACAACTCCACTCTTTATCATATCCAAAGCCACTGTTCTTCTCTTAACCACATTAACACTAGATAACCACTTATCTATCCTCATAAATACTCCTTTAAATAAACAGTAAAATTACTAGACTAAAAAAGGTGGCGATAATATAGTAGTTATATCTCCTATTTTGAGTCTTTAACGCCTTATAGAAGAGGTAGAAGAGTAGAAATATCAATAGTATGTAGATAACTGTCCAAGCCATTAACATAGAGATATTCACCTTTTTAAATCCTCTTTTGATATCTTTTCTACCATCTTTATACTATCCAACGCATTTTGAAGAATTTTTTTTGTTGAGCTTAGAGGTTTAACTCTTAAGTTTGTCTGCTTCTTATCGAGGCTCTCATCTTTTAAAACATCTAAGACCTCTCTTTCCAACTCTCTATATATCTCTTCAAACTTTCTCTCAATAAAATCAATATTCACTACTTACCCTTTGGTCTAAATATCTTAATTATAGACTCATCAGCCTCCATATAGTTTCCACCAATTAAATCTATACAGTATGGAACTGCAGGAAATACAGCATCTAGACACTCTCTAATAGATTTTGGTTTACCTGGTAGATTTATAATTAGAGAGTTACCACAAATTCCTGCCGTTTGCCTCGATAGGATTGCTGTTGGGACATACTTTAGACTAACAGCTCTCATCTGCTCCCCAAAGCCTGGTAGAATTTTTTGACAAACAGCCTCTGTCGCCTCTGTTGTCACATCTCTTGGTGCTGGGCCTGTGCCTCCTGTTGTGACAATTAGGTCACACCTAATATCTGCCAACTCTCTTAGAGTCCTCTCTATGGTATCTTGCTCATCTGGAATACATCTATACTCATACTCACACTCATTTAATAGATACTCATTCATCGTATCCATAATAGCTTTTCCAGATATATCCTCATATATTCCAGCACTTGCCCTATCGCTTGTGGTGACTACACCAACTCTTATCTTATCCATCTATTCCCTTTTTTAGAGAGGATTATACCTACTTATTTATAATTTTTTTATAACGGTGGTTATCTATAGCACTACACGCCTCTCTAAATAGTTTAAAGTTTCTAATAGATGGGTTACACATATCTCTATATCTCATATATGAACCCATCGTAATCTGGCTACACTTTAGAGAATTTTTTCTGCCCCTCTTAATATGCTCAAATGCGATAGCCCCATTTATTAGCCCCTTTATTAGAAGCCTCTCTGGGTGGTTTACTGCTCTACTCTTATGCCATACAGCCTCTAGTATCTCATGAGCCTCAAAAAAATCTCCCCTCTCAATTAGAGATATAAACTCCTCTAAACCGTTGGCTATCTCCCTATCCAAGACTCTTTCTCCCCACAAAGGAGACTCGCCTCATTCTATTCCCCTTCATTGTCATTGACCAATACTCCCTATACTCGATAAAATCCAACTCTCCATTAAAAATATCCCTTAACTCCCCCTCTTTGAGCAGAAAAGCTGAATTTGATGGAGCCTGTTCATTGTCTGGATGCTCTACAAAGCTCTCATATATAAAGATACCACCTCTCTTTAGAGCCTTAACTATCTCTGGAAATAACTCCCTCTTGAGAAAAAATGTGCATATAATCAGATTATAAAAATCTGCTTTATCTATTGAGTAGTTATCAAAATCGACCTCTTGCACAGTGATATTGTTAAAATCTCTAATTGCATCTAGTGCTACACTGCTAATATCTAGAGCATCTACCCTAAAACCTAGTGATGCCAAATATTTTGAGTGTCTCCCCATACCACAGGCGATATCAAGAGCATCTCCAACCTCTGCCAACTTAGCATACTCTACCACTAAATCTATTGGTCTATCTGGTATTGGATTGTTCTGATATCTTCTATCCCACTTAAGCTTATCTTCTATTGACAAAATCTACTCCAAAACTATCTATATATGAGTATATCTCTTCTAGAATATACTCTTTTAGCTCCAATTTTAAATTTAAAACGGATATAGGTAACTTAAACTTCTCTAGCTTTACTAAATCTTTCTCTGTTACTAGAAGAGATGTAGCACCATATCGTTTAAATTCTCTCTCTATCTCATCTATATTAAAAAAGCTGTGGTCTTGTAGATATATCTTTGCAACTATAGAGTTTTTGGGGATAAACTCATCTAAGCGTTTTGGGTTTGATATTGCTGTAACAAGTAACATTCTATCTGTTCTATTTTGGATAGTTACTACTCTCTTAAAATCTATATCCTCATAGAGGTTTAGATTTGCAAAACTCTTTGTCCAGTATAGTTCACGAAAAGCACCAGCTGGAATTGGGAAGTAGTTTTTTATATTTTTGGGAAATAGTAGAATTTCAAACTTTTTAATCTCTACCCTATTGAAGCCATCATCAAGCAGTATAATCTTAGCCCCTCTCCTCTTGGCAAATTTAATTGCCCTCTCTCTACTCTCCGATACAACAATAGATACATTAGAGAGAGATTTTGCCATCAACATAGCCTCATCTCCACTACTATATATATCTGTTAAAATCTCTCCATCTCTACTAACCTCAATAAGCCCTCTACTTCTTCTCCCATACCCTCTAGATATAATATATATTTTTGATACTTTTAGGTTTGAGGCTAGAGATATTATAAATGGTGTCTTTCCACTACCTCCAACTACTAAATTACCAATGCTAATAATTGGAATATTAAATTCTTTTCTCTTTGTAGATATCCTTCTAAAAAACATATATATAGAATATATTAGAGATAGAGGGGATAGAGTAATTATAATAAACCAATCTATTCCTCTTGGAGAAAATAGCAATCTCTCATATCCCAATACCAATCTATATATAAACTTACTCCTTTTTAGACTAGATATGTTCAGATGAAACCTCTTTTACAGCTTCGCAAACCTTTCTTACATCACTATCTGTCATTAGTGGATATATAGGAAGAGACATAAATCTCTGGAAACAGCCAAGTGCCACAGAGAAATCAAATACCTTCATAGAGTATTTTGACT
>JAADDP010000019.1 GCA_013153825.1 Campylobacterota bacterium | reverse complement strand
ATAAATAGTTTATTACTATCAAACGTAGGTATAGATACCTCATCAATTCAGTATCTATCCTATCTCTTAGATACTCAATTTTTGATTTTATCTCTATAACATCGGGATGTCTATCTGTAAATTTTGTTTTTAACTCTTGAAGATGTAGTTCACTATCTCTAAGATTGCTAACCATTTGGACTATCTGACTATTACTGGTAACCGATTTATCTATACTATTCTGCTGTAGCATAAGAGAGTTAATCTCATCTCTATCTCTAATATATCTATCAATAAGATACTGAATTGATGAGGTATCTATACCTACGTTTGATAGTAATAAACTATTTATCTCATCTCTCTTTATGGCTCTTATAAATCTATCCACCTCTCTAATCTGAAGCGATATACTATTAACCTGTTCTCTACTTTTCTCAAGATTTTTTAATATATCTCCACTAATACCCATTATTACAGAACCACTCTTCTGCTGATACTTTTTTAATCTATCCCCTTCACTATTAAGCTCTCTTCTAATACTTAAAATCTGTCTATCTAGAAACTCTAAAGTCTGCTCTAACTCACTATCTCTACTCTCCATTGTATACTCAATATATCTATTTGCAACCTCATCAATTACATCTCTCGTCCTCATCGGGGTGGTATCTTGGTACTCTATTTTTAATATCCTATTGGATAGCTCATATATAGTTATACCATCTCTGACCCTATCTATCTGGGCTACTCTATCAAAAAATCTAAAACTATATTTAGCCATTAAATGGTTGATTGGTGAGTCAATATCGATATTAATATGCAAAAGATTTAAAATCTTACTCTCAATTGCATCCTCTAGAGGCTCTCTCTCTGATAATTTAATAACCTTTATAGAGAATAGTCGCCTATCTATCCTCTCTCCATAGCTATGAATAGCTCCATATTGCTCTCCCCCATTAACTTTTAATATAAATTTACTATTGGATATCGGAATAATCTCAAAAAGCTTTCCGTATAAATTCTCACCAGCAATATCCTTATAATCTATCTCCACCTTAATATCTGAAAAACTATCCACCTCTACACTTCTAAAGTTCTTTTGGACAAAAAGCTCCCTATCTACATCTACCCTATCTATTATTGTCTCTATAAATTTTCTAGACTTTATAGTCACCTTAGCAATATCCAACCCATCCTCATCTCTCTTTGAGTATATACTATCTGGCAATATAGCTCCAATTCTATTCTGTTTTGAGCTATCTATAGCAATGATTACATTTGAGCTATATATCTCTCTAGCCTCATAGATATATATTGCTGTTCCTGCCAACGTTATGAGCACTATAAAAGAGATACTCCAAATATTATTCCTAACCGTATTAATTATCGTTGCTATATCTATCTCTCTATCCTCTCTATTTTTTATGTAGATATTATCTCCCATCTAAATCCCTTAATATTCACTATTTAAAATATATTCTAACATATAAAAATATTAATTGTCCATTAAAGTGTGCTATAATATCGCTCTTAATCTATGTCACGACCAAATATCACTATACTTCTAGAAAATTGAAATGGAGTTAAAAATGGAGATACGGTTGATGCACCATACACCACTAGATGTATGCTCTTTTGCCATAAGAACATGTTGGCAGAGCTTTAAAAATAGTGATGGAGGTGGAGATAGGGATAGAGAGTTGATAGATAGAGTTGGGAATAGATATAGACACTCATCAACTCTAGAGCATCTCAGCTACACATTCTATATACGTGGAGTTAGCAGAGCATTACTGCAAGAGTTGAGTCGACATAGAGTGGCAAGTCTAAGTGTAAAATCTACTAGATACACTCTTAAAGAGTTAAAGGGTGAGGATGATTTCACTCTAGATGAGTTGAGTAGAGTTGAGAGATATCTAGTCTTAACCGGAAATGTGGATGTGGATAAGGCATCTGTTGATGCCCTAAATAGACTTCAACTTCTACTAAAGAGTGGTATATCAAATGATATTGCTAAATATGCCTTACCTGAGTCTTATAAGACAGAGTTAACTTGGACAATAAATGCTAGAAGTCTCCAGAACTTCCTAAATTTAAGGAGTTCCAAGAGTGCTTTATGGGAGATAAGAGATTTAGCCCATGGGGTATATAATAGCCTTCCAGAGGCTCATAAATATCTTTTTAAAGAGCATTTAAATGCTATATGAAACGAAAATATAAGGTTCTGTTTTTTTAATATTAACTACCATATTCTGTATGGTTTATTATATTTTTATAAAGAAAATATGTTATACTTGTGTAAATCTAAAAAATACGAGGAGATTAAGTTATGAAATATAGAAGTTCAATCGTTGCTATTGCTCTATTAAGTAGTATGAGTTTTGCGGGTGGAGATATAGGTGGAGTTACAACTTTTCAAAATGATGATTATCAAGAGGCAGAGAGAGCTGCCCAAGATGAAATTATCCCTGAAACTACACCAACAGTTGTTGAGATGGGAGGAGGAGAGAGCGATGGGGGATATATTGTAGAGTCCAATCCTGAGCCTACCACAGCCGTAGCACCTACTCCAACAAAGGCCGTTGCAACTCCAACTCCAAATCCAAACTCATCAAATGGAAGCTCATCTTCAATCTTTAGTGGTCTTGGATTTGGAGATGGAAAGTTCTATATGGGGGTAGCACTATCCAACATGGCTATAAGAGCTGATGATTGTGCAGCATCATCACTCTTCTCAGAGGAGGATTACCAAGATAGACAGCTTGGAATAACATTTATAGCAGGTTATGACTTCATGAGATATCTAGGTGCTGAATTGAGAGCTGCACTATCAATATCTGAGGAGAATAGAGGGCAGGATAACCTATCAGAGTTTGGATTATACCTAAAGCCTAAATATCCTCTAATGGATGATAAAGTCAATGTATATGGATTGATTGGTTACTCATCAGTTAATATGTCGGATCCAGTTAAAGGTGAACTTCACCATGGAACAGCAAGTAGCCCATTTGATGGAACAAATTCAGGTTTCTCTTTCGGTGGTGGGGTTGACTATAGTGTAACTCCAAATATATCTGTATTTACAGATGTTGTTAACTACCTTAGAAACTTTGGAGGAACAAACTCAACTTGGGGAGCTAATATTGGTGTGAAGTATAGCTTTTAACCTCTAGAGGTGGGGAAACCCCTGCCCTCTAATTTTTAAAATATATATAAAGATTTATTCTATAAGTTTTTATAGATAGTTTAAAATTTAAAGGTGGGGATGGTTTTGAGAATAATACTTCTATTAATTACAATATACTCTTTTCTAAGTGCTACATTACTTGATAATCAGATAAATTTACAGTTAAAAGATGAATCTAGAGAGGTTAAGGAGTTATACTCTCTAAATGGAAATAGACCTCTCTGGATAGGTCACGCAAAAAACTACCACTCATTGGTAGATGCTCTAAATAACCCATATTTTAACTATAAAGGGAAGGTGTTCTATAGAGATGTGATAAATCAGTATGGATATCTACTCCAAGATGGTATGGATTTAAACCATAATAGTGTTGAACTTGCCACTTTAGATATCGCATTGACAAAGAGCTACATAGAGTTGACAAAGTTTATAGTTCAGAGTGATGTAGATTGGGATATGGTTCAACAGAAGATTAAAGATTTAGAGCTACAGGATATAAAAGCTGTATGGGAGATGGTGAGAAAAAAGGTACCATCAACAAAAAGACTCTTTAATGCCCTAGCTAAAAACGATATAGTATCCCTATTTAACTCATTAACGCCACTACCTAAAAGACATAGTGACTTAATCGATGCACTTGAGATATATAGAGCTATACCAACAAAACTGCCTAGAATACCCTATACAAGAAACTTTTCAGGTTTAAAATTTGGGGATGTAGATAGAAAAATAGCTAAGATAAAGGAGCGATTAGCTATGGAGGGAGACTACCCCAAAGAGAGTGGAGCTATCTATAGTGATATATTTGATGAGAAGTTAAAGTCTGCAATATATAGATATAAAGAGAGGTTTAATTTAGAGCAGAATGGAATTATCGATAAGGTTACTATATACTATATGAATAAGCCCATATCTCTTCTCATAGACTCAATCATTACAAACTTAGATAAATTGAAGGTCTCTCCTAACAAGTTCCCTGATGAATTCATCATGGTAAATATTCCAGATTTCACAATGGACTACTATAAAGATGGTATATCAAACCTACATATGAGTGCAGTCGTAGGAAGGGATAAGAGACCAACGCCAATATTTCATAGCAAAATGACCTATTTGGAGTTAAATCCCAACTGGAATATTCCAGAAAACCTAGTGAGAAAGGACCTAATTCCAACCCTCATTGAGGAGCCAGACTATATGGAGAAACACAACATACATGTTTTCTACGGATGGAAAGATAAGAAGGAGATAAAAAATCTGGATATCAATAAGTTAACCAGATATTTAGATGAGAAGAATGGACATATCCCATATAGATTTGTTCAATATCCAGGAGATGATAATGCTCTCGGAAGAATAAAGTTTATGTTTCCAAATAAGTATTCCGTATATCTACATGATACAGATAACAAGAGTCTCTTTGAGAGGAGATATAGAGTCTACAGTTCTGGATGTATGAGAATATCTAAACCTTTTCAACTTCTAGAGGCGTTAAAGCCACATCTTAAATCTTCAGATATAGCACAGATAGATAGATATAGACAGACTCTGAAGAATAAGATAATGCGTTTTACAAAATCTCTACCTGTATATACAACATACTTTACTGTATTTAAGAGAGATGGTATGGTATTCTTTAGAAAAGATATATATGGGTATGATAAGATGATACAGGATGCAACTGTTAAAGATGATAGTTATATGGATAGAGAAGAAAGTAGCATTCTAAATGAGGAGTATAGCGTATATTAATTTTCTATAATATAGAAGCTATATGTCTCTTCTCTGAATTTAATGTGTGTCTATATACTATAGATGATATCTTAGATTTCTGCTTAAATCTACTATATGACTGATTATATAGCTCGATTAACTCACTCATCTTTATCATTAAACCATTAAGTTTAGCTTTAGCCTCATCTCTCAAATCTATATTGCTGATACTATCTCTCATCAATTTAGACTCCTCTCCCCAAACTCTTTTTAATTCAACTAATTTGCTTCTAAAGGCTGGGAGCTTCGTACCTCTCAACTCCAAACTATCATCACCATATATTAAGCCATTCAAAACCTGTGTAAATCTACCCTCTAACGCCTTTAGCGACTCAACATCTACATCCCTAGCATCTAGCTCTCTCCCCATTTTTAAGATTAACTCTTGCTGTTTTCTAGCAACTCTCATATCATTCAACAGTTTGTACTCTTTGGTAATCGCATAATCTTCAATATATGAAGAGGCCTCTCCGGAAGCTGTTCCAACCAATAGAGCTATTGTTAAAGTTTGTGTTAACTTTTTCATATTACTTCCCTCTTTTTAGTGTCTGCTTTACAAAATCATATCATCCAACTTGGCACTAATCATGAAAAAATTGGGTATAATTTAGGAATTGTATAAAAAAATCTATTTTTTTAAAGGGGTTTGGTTGAATTCATTAAAACTTTTGTATATTGAGGACGATGTGGATATTCAGCAGATATATCTAAATTTCTTAAAAAATGTTATAGATATTATATATTGTGCCAATGATGGGGAGGAGGGGTATAATCTATATCTGGAGTATAAACCCGACATCATTCTTTTAGATATAAATATGCCAAAGATTGATGGATTGACCCTAGCAAAGAGGATAAGGAGAGTCGATAAGGGGGTGAAGATTATTATAACAACATCTTATGCAGAGCAGGATAAACTACTTCAAGCAATAGAGCTGTATCTCATAAGATATATAATTAAACCTATAGAGCTTGAGACGCTCAAAAATGCTGTAGAAAAGGCAAAAAGGGAGATAGCTGAAGAGAGGGACGAGCAGAGTATATTTCTATTAGATAGAGATACTGTGTGGGACTCAAAATCTAAGCAACTTACTAGAGATGGACATGAGATAAAACTCACAAAGAATGAGAGGAGACTTTTAGAGCTACTATCGAGAGATAAGAATAAGGTGTTTAGTTTCTTTGAAATTTTTGAC
>JAADDP010000143.1 GCA_013153825.1 Campylobacterota bacterium | reverse complement strand
TCCTTGTTTCTGGGTAGAAACTTAAGCTCCCTATCCAACTCCTCACTTCTCCTCTTATATAGCTCAATCTCCTCTTCCAGCCTCTTTATCTTCTCTATCTTTGCCTTATCAATCTCCTTTGCCTGTTCAATGATATACTTTAAGGCTCTTATTCTAGTTATAAATATTACTATTATTGTGGTTATCAGGAGTGTTAAAGTAAAAAAGACTCCTGCTACCATTATAAACTCTGAATTGAAATTGAAGTTAAAATCTCTCAACAGACTATCCAAAACCTACTCCTCTATAACATCATAATTTGGCTCTGCAGGACACTCAAGATGCGAACTCCGAAAGCCTAAAACATTATATTTCATACCTTTAAATAGTATCTTTACCCTATTGTCCAAACTATCTACATAGAATATCCTCTCCAACCTATCCTCTCCATCTAAGGTTATTAGGTACTCTATATCTCTATATGTAGCCTTATAATCTCTTCTCGTTATAGGTTTTGCTACTCTTAAAACTCTCTCTAAATCTAAACCATCATCTATCAGATATCTGGTTATCTGCTCTAGCTCATGGTCAATAACAATCAGCTCAACGCCATCACTACAGACCTCTTTCTCTGTAGGTCTCTTATACTCCCACTTAAATAATCTACTCCTAATCTCTCTTGAGCTGTTTAAATCATCTAGATATATATTTATATCCTGTTTAAAATATAGCTTTCCACTATACTCTATAGTTTTACCCTTATCATTGGTAATTGTCTGGTTAAATTCTGTTATAAAATTTGTCGGCAATTTCAGCTCAGCACTCAGAAAAATGGCTGTAATTATTAATATTTGTAATATTTTCATCTATATTTCCTTTTAAAATTAAAGTAGATGTTATAAAAAACCTCTTTAAGTGTGTTTGAAATAGTTGCAAAAAATTGTGAATTTATTGCTTTTATATTATAATATATTTATGAAAAAAGTAGTTTTGTGGATATTAATTCTATTTATACCGATACAGTTTATAACTGTTGAAGTTCCAAAAGTAGTTGATAGAGATGGAAATTTAGCTATAGATGCTCCAGAGAGTGTAATCTCAACTCTTAAGAGGTCATGCTTCGATTGCCACTCAGATGATAGAAGATATCCATGGTATAGCCATATCGCCCCGATATCTTGGTATGTAAACTCCCACATCAAGAGGGGGCTTGAGATTGTAAACTTCTCAAGATGGGGAGAGTATAGTGATAAGAGAAAGAGGAATATATTGGAGAGGATTCCAAAGGCTATAGTTATAAGAATGCCTATGCCGACATATCTATGGCTACATTCAGATGCAAAACTATCAAGAGAGGATAGAGATATACTCAAGAGCTGGGTATTAAAAAAATTAGAAGAGAGGTTAAATGATTAAAGCTTTAAGAGGAATGAGAGATTTAACTTTTGATGATGGTCGAAAGTTTACATATATTATTAAAAAGATGGAAGATGTAGCTAAAAAGTATGGATATGAGTATATAGAGACCCCAATACTTGAAGAGACGAAACTCTTTAAACGGTCAGTTGGAGAGAGTAGCGATATTGTTGGTAAGGAGATGTACCAGTTTATAGATAAGGGGAATAACGATGTCTGTATGAGACCGGAAGGGACTGCTGGTGTTGTTCGTGCATTTATCCAGTCAAAGCTTGATAGGAGAGCAGGAGAGAGGTTTCGCCTCTTCTATCATGGAGCTATGTTTAGGTATGAGAGACCGCAGAAGGGGAGATTTAGAGAGTTTCACCAGTTTGGGTGTGAGAGCTTTGGAGAGGAGAGTGTATATGAGGATTTTACACTAATTCAGATGGTATCCGATATATTTAAGGCTCTAAATATTAAATTTAAACTTAAGATAAACTCTTTAGGGTGTAACAGATGTATGCCTAGATATAGAGATAATTTAATAGATTTTCTTAAGAGTAGTGAGGAGCAACTCTGTAGTGACTGCAGTAGAAGGGTATCTACAAATCCAATTAGAGTACTGGATTGTAAAAATAGCCAATGTCAAGATATTCTAAAAGGGTCTCCAAAACTTGTAGATAACCTATGTGAGAGCTGTAGTAGAGATTTTGAGAAGTTGAAGTCTCTATTGAGAGATAATAAGATAGATTTTGAGGTTGATATAAACCTTGTTAGAGGTTTGGACTACTACAACAAGACTGCATTTGAGTTCATCAGTGGAGAGATTGGTGCCCAATCTGCAATTGCAGGTGGGGGTAGATATGATAGGTTGGTTGAGTTCTTAGATGGAAAATCTACTCCGGCTGTGGGATTTGCAATCGGTATCGAGAGGATAATGGATATTGTAGAGTTACCATATAATGGAAGAGATGGTTACTATATGGGTGTATTGGACTCACATATACTGGACATACTGCTACCTCTCGTACATAAAAAAAGGGGTGAGGGGAGAGTATATCTAGAGTATAAACCTAAAAAGTTAAAAGGGCATCTAAAGGGTGCTGATAGGGTAAATGCTAGATACTGTCTAGTAGTTGGTGAGAATGAGCTAAAGAGTGGTACAGTCTGGGTTAAAGATTTAGAGTTGAAGATAGAGAAGGTTATATCTATGGAGGATTTTTAGAGTGGATTTAGGGGTAAATATTGACCATATAGCCATCTTAAGGGAGGCAAGAAGGGTAGATGAGCCAAACATATTGGATGCATTAAGCATTGTGAAGAGGGCAGGAGCTGACCAGATTACCATACATCTGAGAGAGGATAGAAGACATATAAATGATAGAGATGCCAAGAATATTATAGAGCAGTCAAAGCTACCTGTGAATTTAGAGTGCTCCATGGATATAGAGATATTGGATATTGTCCTAAAACTGAGACCCCATAGAGCCACAATAGTGCCGGAGAAGAGGGAGGAGGTTACAACTGAGGGTGGATTGAATATATCTCAAGAGTTTGAATCTCTCAAGGGGATTATTGAGCTACTGCAGAAGAGGGAGATAGAGGTATCCCTATTTATAGACCCTACATTCGATAATATCAAAATAGCTAAGATGTTGGGGGTTGAGTGGATTGAGTTTCATACGGGAAAATATGCAAATATATATGCAGTTCTATATGAGAATCTAAACCGTTCCAGCTACCCAATAAAGGAGTTGGAGTTATCTAGAAATAGGTTAAAGAGTATGCTGGAGAAGGAGATTGCAAATCTCCATAAGGTTAGCCATGATGCAGTTAGAATGGGGATTAAGGTTGCCTGTGGACATGGATTAAACTACAATAATGTGAAGAATATAGCTAAGATATCGGCAGTTCAAGAGCTAAACATAGGGCAGAGTATAGTGGCTCGTTCAGTTTGGGTTGGTCTAGAGAGAGCCATATTGGAGATGAGAGAGTTAATTAGATGAGTAGAGAGAGAGTTGCCGTAGCTGTTGGGGATTTAAATGGCATTGGTATTGAGTTGGCACTTAGAAACCATAGGGATATAAAGAGATATATTGAGCCTATATACTCTATAGATAGTACTATGTTAAGGAGAGCCTCCTATCTCCTAAATATAGATATTCCTAAAGATTTTAATATAGTTGAGAAGATTGCTGAGCCATTTAAGATAGAGGCTGGAAGAATTACAAAAGAGTCTGGAGCATATAGCTTCGCCTCATTCATTAGAGCTGTTGAGATGGCTAAAGCTGGAGATGTAGATAAGATTGTTACACTACCTATACATAAACAGGCTTGGGAGTTGGCAGGTGTAGAGTATAAGGGGCATACAGATGCACTTAGAGATATATTTCAGAAGGATGCAATAATGATGCTTGGAGTCCCATCTATGTTTGTAGCTCTATATAGTGAGCATATTCCATTGAGATATGTTGTTAATGAGGTAAAGAATGTAAAGAAGTTATCAAATTTTCTAATCGACCTATATAGAAATATAGATTTAAGAGATGGAGAGAAAATTGCTCTACTTGCACTAAATCCACATGCAGGAGATGGAGGAGTATTGGGGAATGAGGAGAGATTTATAATTGAGGCTCGAGAGATAGCCCATAGAACAATTAGAAAGAACATATTCACATTTCCTATAGTTCCAGATGTGGCATTTACCCCAAAAATTAGGGGTAGATATAGATACTTTGTAGCTCTATATCATGACCAAGGTCTGGCACCTCTTAAGGCTCTACACTTTGAGAGTGCTATCAATGTATCTCTAAATCTTCCAATAAAAAGGGTATCAGTAGGACATGGAACAGCATTTGATATAGCCTATAGAGGAGTTGAGTTAAACTCACAAAGCTATATTAACGCTGTGAAGTATTAAAGGGGGAAAGATATTTTTATATATTTTTCCCCATACTCTCAACTTTACTAATTGCCGAAGCTATTGCCACATTTGACTCTCCAGCCTTTTGGAGTAGCTCTTTAGCCTCTTTTATAGCTTTTGATAGGTTACTATCTTCACTAAGTGCCACTGCTCCATCAACTAGACATAGGGTCTTATTCTCATCTACCTTAACGTGTCCACCATTAATAGCCACAGATAGCTCTTTTCCATCTCTATCTGTCAAGGTAATTACCCCAGCATCTAACATAGAGAGGATAGCTGAGTGTTCTGGAAGAACCCCAAACTCCCCCTCACGACCAGGTAGCGTCACCTGCTTAACATCATCATCAAATATAACACCCAGAGGTGTTACAATCTCAAGTTTCATGAGCTTCATAGTCTGCTCCTTCTACTTATTCTTAGCAGATATTTTCTCGTTTTTAGCAATTGCCTCTTCGATACTTCCTACCATATAGAATGATGCCTCACTCATATCATCATATTTACCCTCAATTAACCCTTTGAAACCTTTTAGAGTATCAGCTAACTCTACATAAACCCCAGGGCTTCCTGTAAATACCTCTGCAACGTGGAATGGTTGAGATAGGAACTTCTCAATCTTTCTTGCTCTCTCAACAGTATTCTTATCCTCTTCACTAAGCTCATCCATACCAAGAATTGCGATAATATCTTGAAGGTCTTTATACTTCTGAAGAATTGCCTGAACACCTCTAGCAATATTATAGTGCTCCTCTCCAATAATATTTGGGTCTAACATTCTAGATGTACTATCTAGTGGGTCAACTGCAGGATAAATCCCCTTCTCTGCAATAGCTCTATTTAGAACTGTTGTAGCATCAAGGTGAGCAAAAACTGAAGCTGGAGCTGGGTCTGTTAGGTCATCTGCTGGAACATATACAGCCTGAACCGAAGTGATAGAACCCTTAGTTGTAGATGTAATTCTCTCTTGAAGTTTACCCATCTCACTAGCTAGTGTCGGCTGATATCCAACAGCTGATGGAATTCTTCCAAGTAGAGCTGACATCTCAGAACCAGATTGAGCAAATCTAAAGATATTATCGATGAACATTAGAACATCTAGCCCCATCTCATCTCTAAAATACTCAGCCATTGTAAGACCAGTTAGAGCAATTCTGTTTCTTGCCCCTGGAGGTTCACTCATCTGCCCATAACATAGTGCAACTTTATCAAGGACATTTGACTCTTTCATCTCAAAGTAGAGGTCATTTCCCTCTCTTGTTCTCTCTCCAACCCCTGCAAATACAGAGTAACCACTATGTTTCATAGCAACATTGTTAATAAGCTCCATAATAATAACGGTCTTACCAACTCCAGCACCTCCAAATAGTCCAACTTTTCCACCCTTAGCGTATGGAGCTAGAAGGTCAACTACTTTGATACCTGTCTCAAAAATCTCTGTTTTTGTGCTTTGCTCCTCAAATGGTGGTGGGTCTCTATGGATTGACCAGTATGTTTTAGCCTTTAGCTCCTCTCCCTCATCAATTGTCTCTCCAATTACATTGAAAATTCTACCTAAAACTTCCTCTCCAACTGGAACTTTAATAGCATCACCAGTAGCCTTCACCTCTTGACCTCTAACAAGCCCCTCACTCATATCCATAGCGATAGTTCTAACTCTTCTATCTCCAAGCTGAGCTGCAACCTCTAGAACCAATCTCTGGCTTGTTCCATCTTCTAACTTAATTGTTGTCTCTAACGCCTCATTAATTGCTGGTAGGTAGTCTGTAAAATCAACATCTACAACTGGACCTAATACTTGAACTATTTTACCTATCATATATCTCTTCTCCTCTTATTATTTCAACGATTCCATACCACTGATAA
>JAADDP010000148.1 GCA_013153825.1 Campylobacterota bacterium | reverse complement strand
CATTGATACACTTCCCGATAGAAAGGGAAAAAATAATCGTGGGGTCTATATCCAAATCGCAAAGCAGTTTAGAGAAAAGTTAGAGTTGGTCAATACCAAAGGGTATAATGTCAAAGAGGCTATTGCCGAAATACAAGAGAAGCGTTCAAAGTGGGAAGCAAATTTAATTGCTATGATAGAGACTGAACTTATTACATCTTACGAGCAGTTAAAAATGATTTTGGATAAGCTTAAATAGTTGGAATTATAGTTATTGAAAATTTTTTATATCCCCCAAAAGGGGAATTTTTTTAGATACTATCTACAATCTTATTAAGAGTTTCAGAAGGTCTCATAGCCTTTTCAGCTTTTGCATCATCAGGTTTAAAGTATCCCCCAATATCTGCAGGTTTACCCTCAACAGCTAGTAGCTCCTCCAAAATTTTCTCTTCATTCTCCTTAAGAGCCTTTGCGATTGGTGCAAATTTCTCTGCCAACTCTGCATTTGAACCATTTGCTAGAGCATCAGCCCAATATTGTGCTAGGTAGAAGTGGGACGCTTTATTATCAGGCTCTCCACATTTTCTACTCGGAGCTTTATTGTTATCTAGGTAACCCTCATTCGCCTTATCTAAAGCCTCTGTTAGAGCTTTAAGTTTCTCGTCAGAGTGTTTTTGACCTATAAATCTTAGGGACTCTGCTAAAGCTAGGAACTCACCTAAACTATCCCATCTTAGGTGACTCTCTTTTAGGAACTGGTCAACATGCTTAGGAGCTGAACCACCTGCACCAGTCTCATAGAGTCCACCACCAGCTAATAGAGGCACGATTGAAAGCATTTTAGCAGATGTTCCAAGCTCAAGGATTGGGTACATATCAGTTAAGTGGTCTCTCAAAACATTTCCAGTTACAGCGATAGTGTTCTCACCTCTTCTAATTCGCTCATTGGTAAATCTTGTAGCACTTGCCACATCCATAATATGGATTTCAAGCCCCTCTGTATTGAATTCAGGTAGATATTTTTCCACCTTTTTAATCATCTCTGCATCGTGAGCTCTATTCTTATCTAACCAGAACACTACAGGGTATTTTTCAATTTGACCTCGCTCAACTGCCAATCTAATCCAATCCTTAATTGGGATATCTTTAGCTCGGCTCATTCTCCAAATATCACCCTTTTCACACTCAAAGCTCATAAGTTCAGTTCCATCTTCAGCAGTAACTGTAACTGTTCCAGCCTCTTCAAGCTCAAATGTGGTTGGGTGAGAACCATACTCCTCTGCCTTTTGAGCCATAAGTCCAACATTCTGCATTGTTCCCATTGTAGTTACATCATATTGACCATTCTTCACACAGTCAGCTACCATCTCTTGGTGGAACATAGCGTAAGTGCTATCAGGAATAACAGCCACACACTCTAGAGCATCTCCGTTTCTATCCCACTGTTTTCCACCCTCTCTCACAACTACAGGCATGGAAGCGTCAATAATTACATCATTGGAAGCGTTGAAGTTTGTTTGACCCTTGTCACTATTTACCATTGCAATTTTAGGGCTATCAGACTCAACTACAGCTTGGAAGTCAGCCTTAATCTCTGCCTCTTTTGGGTGACCTGCTATCTTCTTCTCAAGGTCGCTCATTCCAAGATTTGGGTTTACTCCTAACTCTGCAAATGTATCTGCATGTTTCTCAAATACATCTTTAAAGAATACCTCAAACGCATGACCGAACATAATTGGGTCGGAGATTTTCATCATGGTAGCTTTGAGGTGGATTGACCAGATAACACCCTTCTCTTTCGCCTCATCTATAGTCTTTTGGATAAAATCTCGAAGTTTAGCCACAGACATAAATGTTCCATCTAAAATTTCACCCTCCAGAGCATCGATAGTTGCCAACTCTTTACCATTTAAAGCTATAGTAACCTTTTGAGCCTTATCCATAGTAACAGACTTCTCATTTCCATAGAAATCTCCATCCCCCTCCATATGTGCCACATAAGCTTTGGAGTCCTCAGCGAATGGTTTAAGTCTATGTGGATTATTCTGAGCAAACTTCTTAACAGCCTTTGCTGACCTTCTATCAGAATTCCCCTCTCTTAGGACTGGGTTAACAGCTGAACCTAAACATGTGTTGTATTTAGCTCTAATCTCTTTCTCTTCATCTGTCTGTGGGTTTTCAGGGAAGTTTGGAATATCATACCCTTGAGATTGAAGCTCTGCGATACAATCTTTCAACTGCCCGATAGATGCCGAGATATTTGGAAGCTTAATAATATTTCCATCTGGTTGAAGTACAACTCTCCCAAGCTCTGCCAAATTATCTTCAGCCAATCCCATAGATGCAAGAACTCGCCCTGCCAGTGAGATATCGCTTGTCACAACATCAACCCCTGCTGACTTTGTAAAAGCATTTACTATAGGTAACAGTGAGTATGTAGCCAATGCCGGAGCTTCATCAATCTTTGACCATATAATCTTTGGTAATGACATATTTCATCCTTGTGTGTAGTTTAATAGCATGAGTTTATCAACTTTTTTCAAATATGGTAATAAAACCCAATTGAACAGAAAAATATATCTTTTATATGTTTCTTTATTACGCATAGATATATTGAGCTTTCAATGTAAGTTTATAAAAGTAATATAAAATTTCCAATTTGCGTTTTTTAACTTATCTATACTATAATTCTTCATCGGTTATAATCCTAATATATAAATAAGAGAGTTACTACAATGTTTGATACTTTAACCAGCAGTTTTAAGAGTGCTGTTGACAAAATAAGATTTTATGATGATATAAAGAGCCTAAAAAAAGCATTAACTGAACTTAGAAAATCACTTCTGAAGGCAGATGTACACTATAAGGTTGTTAAAGAGCTTATAGGTGTTGTCGAGATGGAGACAAAGGCAAAAGGTATCGGTAAGGAGAACTTCCTAAAGGCACTACAGCAGGAGCTGACTAAAATATTGACAGCAAATGGAAATCAGGGGTTTGTGTTTGCCTCCAAGCCACCAACAGTTGTATTGATGACAGGACTTCAGGGTTCAGGTAAGACGACAACTACAGGAAAGTTGGCATACTTTTTAAAAGAGCATAAAAAGAAGAAGGTTATGGTTGTTGGGGCAGACCTTCAGAGATTAGCAGCTGTTGAGCAGTTAAGACAGATAGCATCTCAAGTTGGTGTTACTATTGTAGCAGATGAGAATAGTGACTCAAAAAAGATTGTAGAGGAGGCTCTTAATAGGGCAGAGAAAGAGCTTTATGATGTAGTTCTTATAGATACAGCTGGACGATTAGCTATAGATGATGAGCTTATGAGAGAGCTTGAGGAGCTTAAAAAAATTGCAAAGCCTGATGAGATATTCTATGTTGCCGACTCAATGACTGGTGTTGATGCAATTAGAACTGCCTCAACATTTAATGATAAGATTGGAACTACAGGTGTGGTACTTAGTAAGTATGATGGTGATTCAAAAGGTGGGGTTGCCCTAGGTATTGCAAAACTTGTTGGAGTTCCATTAAGATTTATAGGTCTTGGGGAGAAGATGCCAGATTTGGAGCAGTTTATTCCCGATAGGGTCGTATCTAGACTTATGGGAGCTGGTGATTTAGAGTCTCTGGCAGAGAAGACTGCAAATATTATAGATGAGAAAAAGGCGAAGAGTCTCACCAAGAAGATTAAGAAGGGGAAATTCAACTTCAATGACTTCTTAGAGCAGATTGAGTCTATGAAGAAACTGGGAAGCATGAAATCTATAATGGGAATGATACCTGGTATGGGTTCAATGGCTAAACAGATTGGTGATATGGATTTAGATAACTCGAAAGAGATAAAGATGATTAAGGCACTTATCAGCTCAATGACCCCTAAAGAGAGAGAGAATCCCGATTTATTAAACAATAGTAGAAAAAGGAGATTGGCGAAGGGGGCTGGTCTTTCACAGATGCAGGTAAATAGGATATTAAAACAGTTTAAGAATGCTAGTAAGATGGCTAAACAGCTCTCTGGAAAGAAGGGCTTAAAGCAGATGCAGGATTTAATGAGACAGATGCAGGGTGGTAAGTTTCATTAATGGATGGATTTTATAGGGTAGCATCTGCTCAGATAAAAACTACAATAGCCAATCCAGAGGCGAATGCAAAAGAGATTATAGCTCTACTAGAGGGGTCAAATAGAAGAGATGTTGGAGTTATTCTCTTTCCAGAATTGACATTAACATCATATAGTGCATATGACCTATTTTTTAGTAGAAGTCTGCTTATTGCTCAAGATAGAGCTATCATATCTATTTTAGAGAGGAGTCAGGATATCTCAACTGTGGCTATTATTGGAGCTGTCGTAAATTATAGAGGGAGATTTTTCAATTCGGCTCTAATTATCCAAAGAGGTGAAATTTTAGGAGCAGTCCCAAAAATATATATTCCAAATAGGAGAGAGTTTTATGAGAAGAGATACTTTAGCTCTGGAAGAGATATTGGAGGCTATGTCAATATAGCTGGAAGAGAGGTGCCATTTGGGACAGACTTACTCTTTAGGGACTCAAAAGAGCTGATATTTGGAGTAGAGATTTGTGAAGATTTATGGGCTATAAATCCCCCTAGTTTTAAAATGGCATCTGCTGGAGCAAATCTCATATTTAACCTCAGCTCTAGTAATGAGCTTATCGGTAAGGCTCAATATAGAGAGGAGCTTGTTAGGACTCAGAGTGCAAGGTGCATCTCAGGGTATGTTTATGCATCTAGTGGAGTCTATGAGACAACCACAGATACCATATTTGGTGGAGATTTAATAATCTCTGAATATGGGAAAACTCTAAAGAGGGGAAAAAGATTTGAGTTAGATAGCTCATATATATATGCAGATATTGACTTAGAGAAGTTAAACTATCTAAGATTGGGTGAAACCTCATTTAGTGATGAGCCAATTGCAGACTTTAGGGATATAGAGATAGCCAATCTCCCAAGAGTTCAAAATATAGAGGTGAATATCTCAAGACTACCTTTTGTTCCTCCTATAAAGTATAGAGATGAGGTTTGTGAAGAGATAACAAATATTCAAAGCTACTCTCTAATTAGACGAATGGAGGGGGCAGGAGTCAAAAAGGCTGTTATTGGGGTATCTGGTGGATTAGACTCGACTCTAGCACTCCTCTCAACACATAGAGCATTTAAAATAAGAAATTGGAATACTAAAGATATTATAGCAATTAGTATGGGTGGCTTTGGAACCACTACAGAGACTAAAAATAGTGCAAAAGAGCTTTGTGAGATTTTAGGAGTTACTTTTAGAGAGCTTGATATTAGATATATATCTCTAAGAGAGTTTGAACTTATTGGACATAAACCTGAAGATTTAAGCGTAACTTATGAGAATGTTCAAGCTAGAGCTAGAACCTCAATACTCTTCAATACAGCAAATAGAGAGGGTGGGCTTGTAATTGGTACAGGGGATTTGAGTGAGATTGCTCTTGGGTGGAGTACATATAATGGTGACCATATGAGTTCATATGCTCTAAACTCTGGTATTCCAAAGACTCTAATTAAGTATATTATAGAGTTCTATAAGGGGGATAATAAAATTTCAAAGATTATTGATGATATTTTAAAGAGACCAATTAGCCCTGAACTGCTACCTCATCAAAATGATAAGATTGTTCAAAAGACAGAGGATATTATTGGCCCATATGAGCTACATGATTTCTTTCTATACCACTTTATAAAGTATGGGGCTACACCTAAAAAGATTCTATTTTTAGCAGAGATTGCCTTTAGAGACATATATAGCAGGGAAACAGTAAAAAAGTGGCTTAAGCTATTTATTAAAAGATTTTTTACTCAACAGTTTAAACGCTCATGTATGCCTGATGGCCCAAAAGTTGGGACAATCTCCCTCAGCCCAAGGGCTGACTGGAGAATGGCTAGTGATAGCGATTTTGAGGTTTGGTTAGATTTTTAATATCTCATATACTCATCTGCATATATACTTAAAGCATTTGTAATCTTCTCCATATCCCATCTATCTGTCTCCCCTATCCACTCATGCTCTTTATAGTCCCATAGCCACCAACTCTGTTGAAAACCTGCTGATAGTTTGATTTTATCTCCATTCTCATCATAAGCACTATTCTGTATACCATCCATATACCAGCTTACATAGCTTATAACTTCATCGGTTGTAATATCTTTACCATCTAGATAC
>JAADDP010000123.1 GCA_013153825.1 Campylobacterota bacterium | reverse complement strand
TACTATATCGATACTATATTAAGAAAGGAGGAGAGGCAATTTCTCCACATCTTAGGTTAAGAGTATGTGGGTTACTTGTCTGAGTTTAGGTGAAATCAACATCAGAAATAGTTAAACAGAGACCAATAGCATACTATCCTATCTATAGGGATATTGCAGGTTCAATAACTGGAGGGATACTTCTATCTCAACTTATGTACTGGTTTAAGATAAAGGATAAGTTCTATAAGACGGATAAGGAGCTTAAGAGAGAGTTAAATTTTACAGATAGTGAGCTAAGGGGAGCTAAGAGAAAAATAAGAGATTTGGATTTTATTTCTGTTAAAAAAGAGGGGTTACCTGCTAAAAATTATTATAAGATAAACTGGGAAAAATACCGTACTTGTATGGTAAAATTTACAGAACCAGTAGTGTTAAATTCACACTACCAGTTGTGTGAAATTCACACTACTATAACTAAGAATACATATCTAGAGAATACATACAGAGAAAAAGAAAAAATATATAAAAAGAAAAGATGGAAAGATTTGAAAAAAGATGAGCAGGAGAGGATTATTAGGCAGTTAGAGGATATAGAGGCGGAGCCTCTACCGATAGATGAGTTTATCAGCTCATTAGAGGCTAAGGGATACCGATATGAAGATTTCATTGAAGCGTATAAGAGCTGGGTTAGCCGGGCCCAAAATTGGCGGCGCGGCGGCGACCGAGGCGAAAATATTGAGAAAACAGATTTAAACTCAAATTCACGCCTTAACAATTTACCACCGAAAGATGCCTATATTGTTGAGGAGTGGTAGAGATGGATGGCTTTAAAAATCCAGAAATAGTCTCAAATAGATTAAAAGATATGAGAAGTCTCAGAGAGCAGATACCTAAAATGCCATGTATTAGATGTGGAGAGGTCTATAGGGGCTATGAGGAGAACTTTATATGCTCTAGCTGTCTAGAGAGGGAGAGGAGAATTAGGGATAATGAGATTCAGAGGAGAAGAGTTGTTAAACATCTACTGGAGGAGTCAGGGGTTCCAAAGAGGTATAGAGGGGCAGAGCTTAAGCCTATAGGGGAGAATCAGATTAGAGTTGTGGAGTATTTTAGAGAGAACTTCATATATAAGGAGAATATAGATAAATCGACAGATATTCTTATATTCGGCTCTATAGGTACAGGTAAGACATATCTAAGTTGTGGATTTGCAATAGAGTTTATCAAAAAGCGTCTGTTAGATGTAAAGTATACGACGGAGTATCAACTTCTAAATCTATTCTTTATGAAGAGATACTCAGAGTTTGAGAAGTTTAGGGATTCCACAGTTCTAATTGTGGATGAGATTGGAAAGAGGGAGCTTGTGGATTGGCAGAAGATACAGCTAGAGGAGCTATTTAGCCATAGATATAATGAGATGTTACCAACAATCTATATAACAAATCTACTACAGGCTCAATTTAAGAGATTTATAGGGGAGAGGCTTGTAGATAGACTTAAAGAGAACTCTATCAAATCATTTGGATTTGGTGGAGATAGCCTTAGGTGAGCCAAATCTCCTAAATGGGGATATCCCATTTATCAATATTTAAAAAAAATATGATATAATCGTAGCTTTGATTATATGGGGGCGACTAGGTTTCGACTGGAGTAGTCGGGGCTATGTGCATGTCGGTATTGCCAACGTTAATAGGCTTCCTACAAATAAACGCAAATAATACAAATTACCGTCCTGCTTACGCTGTAGCGTAGCGGACTGCTCTATCGGGGATTGCCATCTTAACCGATGGAGTATCACAAATTGGTGGCTATACCTATATGGGAGCCAAACCGTATGGGTGAAATCTCTGGCTAGTCTTGTGTAGTCTCGGGTGTCTGTTCGAAGCAAGATGAAATCTAAACAGCACCGTCTAAACATGTAGAGTCATAGCTCTTGCTATTTCAGGACTGGGGTTCGATTCCCCACGCCTCCACCATAAGTATCGGCTTACTTTTCACATTTACTCCATAAAATAGAGATATAATTTTGAAAACTTAATCAAAGGAATAGATTTGAAACATAAATTTTTATTATCTATATCACTTATGTCTATATTCTCCGTAGGGTGTATGGGGCATGGGCATGGTGGAGGTTATGGAAAACATCACAATGGAGAGTATGGATATGGCAGTTCAACATCGAACTCAGGAGCTAGTGGAGAGATTGTATCTGCTCTAGAGTATATGTATGATGAGGAGAGGTTGGCAAAGGATATATATCTAGCTCTATATTCAAAATATAAGATAAGACAACTCTACAAGATAGCTACAAACTCAGAGACGAGACATATAGATGCTGTAGCTAGATTGGCTAGAAGGTATGGAGTCTCAACTGTAGAGCAGAGAGTAGGTGAGTATAGGGTATCTAAGATTCAGACCCTCTATGATAAGCTCTACTCCAAAGGTATACGTTCAGAGAGAGATGCACTTGAGGTTGGCTGTATGGTTGAGGTGACAGATATAGATGACCTAAATGGATATATGGAGATTGCAGAGAGGGCTGGTGCTAGAGATGCCCTGCAGACATTTGACTCTCTTAGGAGAGGGAGCTATAACCACTACTGGGCTTTTGATAGAGCTTTAAAACGGATGGGTATCTCAAATGGATGCTGTTCTCTAGAGAGAGAGTATTGCCATCCAGAGTATCCTCAACAAAATGGTAGAGGTGGAGGAAAAGGGAGAGGTGGCTGGTAGAAGCTAATCGATATTTACATAAATTTTAGATAAAATTGGTTTAATTTTAATATTAGGTTATATACAAAATGCTAAAAATGATATTTGGTTCAAGAAACGATAGAATCGTAAAAAAGTATTTAAAAAGAGTAAAAGATATAAATAAACTTGAGAGTAAATATGAAAAACTTACTGATAATGAGTTAAAAGAGGCATTTAATAGATTAAAAGCTAATGTAAAATCTGGAGACAAAAGTTTAGATGAGGCTTTAAATGATTCATTTGCTATCACTAGAGAGGCGAGTAAAAGAGTTTTAAATATGCGTCACTTTGATGTGCAGATTGTAGGTGGAATGGTTCTACATGATGGAGCTATTGCTGAGATGAAGACTGGAGAGGGTAAGACCCTTGTGGCTACACTGGCAGTATCACTAAACGCAATGCTTGGAGAGGGTGTACATGTTGTAACTGTAAATGACTATCTAGCTAAAAGAGACGCTAGAGATATGGGAAAACTATACAACTTCTTGGGGTATAGCGTAGGGTGTCTAACTGAGGATATATATGATGAGGAGACAAAGAAGGCTCAATATGATTCAGATATAACCTACGGTACAAATAATGAGTTTGGATTTGACTACCTTCGAGACAATATGAAGAGTAGAGCCGAAGACAAGGTTCAAAGAGGTCACTATTATGCAATTGTAGATGAGGTGGACTCAATTTTAATTGATGAGGCTAGAACTCCACTTATTATCTCTGGGCCAGTTAAAAGGGATACAAACTTCTATGCTAAAGCAGATGAGATTGCTCAGAAGATGGAAAAGGGGGAGAAGCCAGAGGTAAAAGCTGGAGAGGATGAGCCAGAGCTAGATTTCGATTTCTATGTAGATGAGAAGAATAGACAGATTATTATGACAGAGAGAGGTCTCCAGAAGGCTCAAGACCTATTTGAGGTTGATAACCTCTATAGCCTAGAACACGCCTCAAAAGCTCACCACCTAGACCAAGCCATGAAGGCTCAATATATCTTTGAGAAAGATGTGGATTATGTTGTAAAAGATGGAGAGATTGTAATTGTAGATGAGTTTACAGGTAGGCTTAGTGAGGGTAGAAGATATAGTGAGGGGCTACACCAAGCACTAGAGGCTAAAGAGGGGGTTGAGATAAAAGAGGAGTCTCAAACACTAGCAGAGATTACATACCAGAACTACTTTAGAATGTATGAGAAACTAGCAGGTATGACAGGAACTGCACAGACGGAGGCTACAGAATTTGCAGAGATTTATAATCTAGATGTAATCTCAATCCCTACAAATGTTCCTGTAGCTAGAAAAGATTTAAATGACCTAATCTATAATACAGAGAGAGAAAAACTTGATGCAGTTGTAAAGAAGGTTAAAGAGCTACATAAAAAGGGTCAACCAATCCTAATTGGAACTGCATCTATTGAGAAGTCTGAACTAATCCATGAGAGGCTAAAGAGGGCAAAGATTCCTCACAATGTTCTAAATGCAAAAAACCATGAGCATGAGGCAGAGATTATTGCAGAGGCTGGAAAGAAGGGTGCTGTAACGGTAGCTACAAACATGGCAGGTCGTGGAGTCGATATTAAGATAGATGATGAGGTTAAAGAGCTTGGAGGTCTATATATTATAGGGACAGAGAGACATGAGAGTAGAAGAATAGATAATCAGCTCAGAGGTCGTTCAGGAAGACAGGGAGACCCAGGGGTATCTCAATTCTATCTAAGTTTAGATGATAATCTACTCCGTATCTTTGGTGGTGAGAAGATTAGAGCCATTATGAATAAGTTGGGTGTTGAAGAGGGTGAGTATATAGACTCAAAAATTGTAACCCGTTCAGTAGAGAAAGCCCAAAAAAGAGTCGAATCTATGCACTACGAGTCTAGAAAACATATCTTAGAGTATGATGATATAGCAAATGAGCAGAGGAAGGCAATCTATAAATTTAGAAACCAACTTTTAGACCCAGAGTTTGATATAGATAGTAAGATTAGAGAAAACAGAAGAGAGTATATTGAGTATCTTCTAAATGAGGCTGAAATTTTTGATGGAACGCCTCCTGAAGATTTCAATATTCCAAAGTTGAGGGAGCTACTTAAGAGCAGGGTTGCGATAGATTTTGATCCAGATATAGTTAAAGGGAAGGAGTATTCCCAGATAAGAGAGCTACTCTACAATATGTTGGAGGGGGCTTATGAGGAGAAGATGAAGCCCCTATCTAAAGAGCAGAGAAGCGAGGTTCAGAGGGTTCTATATCTAGGAGTTCTAGACCCTCTATGGAGAGAGCATCTATATGAGATGGATGTCCTAAAGACAGGTATTGGACTTAGAGGATATAACCAGAAAGACCCTCTAACCGAGTATAAGAAGGATAGCTATAATCTGTTTATGCAACTTATAGATAGAATTAAACATGAGGCAGTTGAGACTCTACATTTAGTCCAATTTAACTTTGAATCTCCAGAAGAAGAGAAGAAGAGAATGGAGGCTATTCTAAATGAGCTAGAGGCAGATTTAGAAAATGCTAAGACAAATGAGGAGGAGATGGTTCAAGCAGATGTTGGAGATGATGAGCCAAAAGATGTCGTTAGAAAACCGATTAGAACTGCAAAAAAGCCGAAGAGAAATGAGCCATGTCCATGTGGAAGTGGAAAGAAGTATAAGCAGTGTTGTGGCAAGAGTGGACCTAAAAAGGGTATCTTGGCATAATGGTAAATGGGGAGCTGATAAATAGGATAGTTCGACACTATCTCAAGTATGATAGGGATAACCCTTTCATATTCATCTCCATGCTACTTGCATTTTTAGGGATTAGTGCTGGGGTTATGGTTCTTATGGTTGCGATGGGAATTATGAATGGGACAGAGAAGGAGTTTAAAAAAAGACTCTTTGTAATGAACTACCCAATAACGCTAATACCCTCAACCCATGGAGTCGCTAACGACAATCTTATATCTAAGCTTAAAATAGAATTTCCAAATCTAAAATTTAGCCCCTACTATACAACCCAAGTTATAACCAAAAGTGGGTCAAATGTAAATGGCTCAATACTATATGGGGTAGATTTTCAAAAAGAGGCTAAAATTAATAGAGTATTTAGAGAGGCAATTGAAAATTCAATAGAGTTAGATAGTAAATACAAGATTGTTATGGGAAAGACATTAGCCGATGAGCTACTTGTATCTATTGGGGATAAGTTAACTCTCTACTTCTCAGAACAGAGGGCTATAGGTTTTGGAACTATGCCTCTACAGAAGAGATTTAAAGCGATAGCAAAATTTGACTCAGGTTTAAAGGCTTATGATAAGGCAATTATATACACATCATTAAAACCATTCGAGAAGATTTTAAAAAGAGAAGAGGGTATATATGATGGTATTCACATCTACTCAAATAGAGCGATGGATGATACAGAGAGTATCAAGAATTATCTTAAAGATATTGGACTCCAAAATTTAATAGTTGTTGAAGGGTGGTGGGAACAGAATAAATCCTTCTTTTCAGCCATGGAGATGGAGAAGAGGGCTCTATTCTTA
>JAADDP010000170.1 GCA_013153825.1 Campylobacterota bacterium | reverse complement strand
GTTCCCAACAGTTATTGGTTCAATTGTATTAGCATATAATATTGATGGGGTAAAAGATGGAGAGTTAAAGCTTAGCAGAAAAGCTATTGACGCCATTTTTTCTGGCAAAGCTGAATATTGGGATAATGATATTATCAAAAAGGATAATATTAACTTAAAACTTCCACACAAACCAATTACTGTAGCAGTTAGAGCCGATAAATCAGGGACAACTTTTAACTTTACATACTTTTTAAATAAGATAAATCCAGATTTTAAAGTCAGTAAGAAGCCAAAATGGAAAGCAAAGAGAGTTGTAGCTGGAAAGTCTAACTCTGGGGTATCTGCAAATATTAAACAGATTAAAAACTCTATTGGATATATTGAGTATTCATATAAAATCAAATTAAATCTTCCATCAGCACAGATTGAAAATAGAGCAGGAGAGTTTATAAACCCAACAGTTAAATCTTTTCAAGATGCAGCAAAATATGCTACTTGGTCAAAAGATAATGATTTTTATGCTGTAATTGGTGACCCAGAAGGAGATAGCTCTTATCCAATTGTAGCATCAACTTTTATACTTCTTCCTCAAGAAAAAGGTGATAAAAATAGACAAGTAACTGCATTTTTTGATTGGGCATATAAAAATGGAGATAAGATTGCATCAGAGCTAGGATATGTTCCACTTCCAGCCTCTACAAAAGAGGAGATTAGAAAATATTGGGAAGATAAAAATATTAAATAATAACTACAAATAGCCCTAGTATGGGCTATACTACTACCCTTTTTATATTTCATCAACTTTCAGATACAATTACTCTAAAAAATAGAGGTTTTCATATTGAAAAAGGCAATCATTACAGGCATCACAGGACAAGATGGAGCATATTTAGCAGAGTTTCTCCTCAAAAAGGGGTATATTGTATATGGAACATTTAGGAGAACCTCATCCACAAACTTCTGGAGAGTAGAGGAGTTGGGGGTAGATAAACATCCAAATTTTCATCTAGTAGAGTATGACTTAACAGACCAATCAAATAGTATTAGAATGTTAATGGAGATAGAGCCAGATGAGATATATAACTTAGCTGCACAGAGCTTTGTTGGGGTCTCATTTGAACAGCCAATCGCTACTGCACACATTACAGCCCTTGGAGTTTTACATCTATTGGAGGCTATTAGAGTTGTAAATCCAAAGATTAAGTTCTATCAAGCTAGCACATCGGAGATGTTTGGAGAGGTACAGGAGATACCACAAAAGGAGACAACTCCATTCTACCCAAGAAGCCCTTATGGGGTTGCTAAACTATATGGACACTGGATAGTTGTAAATTATAGAGAGTCCTATAACATATTTGGGTGTAGTGGAATTCTATTTAACCATGAGAGTCCATTAAGAGGTAAGGAGTTTGTAACAAGAAAGATTACAGATGCCGTTGCAAAGATAAAGCTTGGAAAATTAGACCACTTAGAGTTGGGAAATATGGATGCAAAGAGAGATTGGGGGTATGCTAGAGATTATATTGAGGGGATGTATCTCATGTTACAAGCAGATACTCCAGATAGTTTTGTTTTAGCTACCAATAGGACAACAACTGTTAGAGATTTTGTAAAGATGGCATTTAGTGCAGTTGATATCGATATTGAGTTTAGAGGTGAGGGGGAAGATGAGGTTGGAGTAGATAGTAAAAATGGAAAAACTATAGTAAAAGTAAACCCTAAGTTCTATAGACCAGCAGAAGTTGACCTATTAATTGGAGACTATAGTAGAGCAGAGAGGATATTGGGGTGGAGACCTAAAACATCCCTAGAGGAGTTATGCTCCATGATGGTCGAGGCAGATATAAGAAGGAATGAGATTGGATTTAGTTTCTAATAGAGTTCTAATATTTGGAGCAAAATCATTTACAGCAAAACATCTAATTCCATATCTACAGAGTAGTGGATTTGATACCATAGGCTCAAGAGTCAATATTTTAGATAGGGGAGATATCTTAAGGGAGATAAAAAAGTACTCCCCAAACTATATTATAAACTTAGCAGGTCTATCCTTTGTCGCAGACTCAAACAGCTTAGGTTTTTATAGCGTAAATACCATAGGTGCAATAAATATATTAGATATATTAGTTAAAAATGGGATAACCCCAAAAAAGATTATATTGGTTAGTAGTGCTACGGTCTATGGAAATCAAGATAGAGCTATTTTAGATGAGTCCCTACATCCAGAGCCTATAAACCACTACGGAAATAGTAAACTCTCTATGGAAAATCTGGCTAAAAACTACTTTGACAAGTTAAATATTACAATTGCAAGACCCTTTAACTATACAGGAGTTGGACAGAGTAGCAAATTTTTAATACCAAAAATTGTAAACCACTATAGAGATAGAAGAGAGACCATAGAGCTTGGAAATCTAAATATTATAAGAGAGTTCAATGATATTGAGTTTCTATCTGAAACCTATAGAAGACTACTAATAGAGGATAGTGCATCAGGAGAGATTTTAAATATCTGCTCTGGTAGAGGTATAAAATTGCTAGATATCATAGATATAATGGATAAGATAGCAGGATACAGTATAGATGTTAGAGTAAATCCAAAATTTATTAGAAAAGATGAGATAGAGTCTCTTACAGGCTCACCCAAAAAGCTATTCTCAATAGTTGGAGAGGTTTCACAAAAAGATTTTAAAGAGACACTAAAGGATATGTTTGAAGCATAATATATTGATTGATGGGGTATCTCTACTATCCCCCTTAACTGGAATTGGCAGATATACATATGAGGTATCAAAGGAGTTAGAGAGGATATCAAATCTAAATATAGACTACTTCTACGGCTACTACTCAAAATCTCTCATAGATGCAATATCTCATAGAAATATAAAGGCTATAAAGTCCATTATAAATAGATTCCCCCTTCTAAAGAGTGGAGCTAGGAGCGTAATTGAGATGTCAGCAGAGCTATTTGCTAAAAGATACAGTATATATTGGCAACCTAACTTTATTCCAAGTAGAAGAGTAAAAGCAGATAGAGTTATCACATCGGTGCATGACTTCTCATTTATAAAATATAGAGAATACCACCCAAAAGAGAGAATAGAGTATTTTGATAATAACTTTTTTCAGAATATATATAGAAGTGATAGAATTATTACAGGCTCAAACTACACAAAAGGGGAGATTTTAAAGAGGTTAAATTTTAAAGAGGATGATATTAGAGTTATATACCACGGTATAAACCACAGCAGATTTAGAATATATGAGGATTTGGAGTTAGATTTAGAGCTACCAAAAAAGTTTATACTATCTGTTGGGACGGTTGAGCCAAGAAAGAATATAGTAAGGCTTCTTAGAGCATATGAGCTATTAGATAGAGATATTAAAGAGGAGTATAGCCTCCTGTTGGTAGGTTTTAAGGGGTGGGAGAATAGAGAAATTATGGATATAGTAGAGAGAAACCAGAAATATATAAGATATTTAGGTTTTTTAAGCGATATCGATTTGGCAAAGGTCTATAACCTCGCCACCTGCTTTATCTACCCATCTATATATGAGGGGTTTGGTATCCCACCACTAGAGGCGATGGCTTGTGGAACTCCTGTTATATCTTCAGATAGCTCGTCTCTTCCAGAGGTTGGAGGGGATGCCGTTTTATACTGTAACCCTATGGAGATTGAGGATATAAAACTTAAAATAGAGAGACTACTAGGAGATATAGAGTTGCAAAAGAGGCTCATTAGTAGGGGGTTGGAGAGGGTAAAGCTCTTTAGCTGGGAGAGTTCAGCCAGAGAGCATTTAAAGCTCTTTAGAGAGGTTATTTAGAGTTGAGAGTAGCAGTTGTTCACGACTGGTTAGTTCAAAATGGTGGAGCAGAGAAGGTATTAAGAGAGATTTTAGAGATTTTTCCAGATGCAGATATCTTCACCTTAGTTGACTTCTTAACCATAGAGGATAGAGAGAGGATTTTAAAAGGGAGATATAGTAAAACATCCTATATTCAGAGACTCCCATTCTCAAAAAATCACTTTAGAAACTACCTCCCACTATTTCCAAAAGCTATTGAGAGTTTTAACCTAAAGGGGTATGAGCTAATTATCTCATCATCTTGGGCAGTGGCTAAAGGGGTTAAAAGAGATATGAACCAGACTCACATATGCTACTGCCATACCCCAATCCGATACGCTTGGGATCTATATGGTGAGTATACAAAGGATATAAAAGAGCCTAAAAAGTTTCTAGTTCAAAAAACATTAAAATATATTAGAGAGTGGGATATAGATACGCTAGATAGGGTAGATTTTTTTATTGCAAACTCAAACTTTGTAAAGGAGAGAATCAATAGAATATATAATAGAGAAGCAGTTGTAATAAATCCACCTGTAGATGTAGATAAGTTTAGACTCAATATAAAAAAGGAGAACTTTTACCTTACAGCCTCAAGACTCGTTCCATATAAGAGGACAAAATTGATAGTAGAGGCATTTAACAAGATGCCAGATAGAGAGTTGGTTGTTATTGGGGCAGGAGATGAGTATAAATCTATACGGGAGATAGCCAAGCCAAATATTAAAGTTTTGGGGTATCAGAGTGATGAGGTCTTAATATCATATATGCAGAGGGCAAAAGCTTTTGTATATGGAGCATTGGAGGATTTTGGAATTGTCCCAATTGAGGCTATGGCTTGTGGAACTCCTGTTATAGCATTTGGGGAGGGTGGTATTAGAGATAGTGTGATAGAGGGGTTAAATGGTCTATTTTTTAAAGAACAGAAAAAAGATGATATAATTAATTGTATAAATAGATTTGAAACTTTGAAGTTTGACCCTAAAGTTATATCTAAAAGTGTAAAAAAATTTTCTATAAATAAGTTTAGGGAGGGGCTTCATAGTTTTATAGAAAGGAGCCTATTTTGAGAGATAAATATAAGGTTAAAATTTGTAAAAGAGAACTCCATGAATAAGAGATGCACAAGTAGTAATTTAGTTTTTTTATATAAATATAGTCCAGTTATTTTTTCAGAAAATTTTATATTTGTATTGATAGAGATTGAGGACTTCTACTACATAAATATCCCAATGGATAAGAGTAGTATGGAGAGGGTTCAGCTAGAGTTTGCAAAGATACTATTTGAGTTGAGACCTAAAGAGTTGGCATTCTCAAAAATATATATATTAGATAATGGGAAGTTTGCATTTTTTAAAGAGGATAGGGAGCTGATATCAGATATAGATTTTGTGGCAAAATCCCTTAAGAGGTTTCAAAAGAGGGTAAATATGAGTAATACGAGGATAGATGACCCTATAGAGTATGAACTCTCTATAAAGATAAGCCTCTCATATGGAAAGAATGCCTATAAGAAGGCTAAATTGGGTTTAGCTACACTAGATAGTAGGAAAGAGGACTTTATAGTATCTGAGTCTCTACTTGAGAAGAAGCAGAGCTTAGCAATAGAGAAGCTGAAGACATTTCAGATGGTTAGGAGAGCCATAAACTCATATAGGATAATATCCTACTTCCAACCGATAGTGAATAATAGGAGTGGAGTTGTCGAGAAGTATGAGTCTCTAGTGAGATTAATTGATGAGAACGATAATGTATTGACCCCAAATAGATTTTTAGATATTGCTAAGGAGAGAAAATACTATACACAGATAACATCGATAGTGCTTACAAACTCATTTGAGGCTCTATCGCATACAGATGCAGATATATCTATAAATATATCATCGATAGATATAGAGAAGGAGACAACGGTAAAGAAGTTTTTTGAACTTCTAGAGAGGCATGAGAGTTATGCAGATAGAGTCGTTTTAGAGATTCTAGAGGATGAGAAGTTTAAGAATATAGAGAATATGAAGCAGTTCATAGAGAGAGCCAGAGGCTTTGGGGTTCAGATAGCAATCGATGATTTTGGAACTGGATACTCAAACTTTAAGAGGGTTTTAGAGTATAAGCCGGATATATTAAAAATTGATGGTAGCTTGATTAGAAATATAGAGAAAGATGAGTTCTCAAGACATATGGTTGAGGCTATTATAGCATTCTCAAAGAAGCAGAATATAAAGACAGTGGCTGAGTTTGTTGAGAATGAGACGATATTTAATATTGTATGCAGTATGGGAATTGACTACTCTCAAGGTTACTACTTTGGAAAGGCAGATACTCTAGAGGGTATGGAGGTTTAATTTGAAGCTACTCTACAGCTCTATAGCTATACTATATATAACTGCTATAGTTACAATATATCTATCTGCACATGTAGCTGGGTATGAGACCCTATTGGCTCAGATGAGTTGTGAGAATGGTCTCTTTGAGAGTGTAGGGAGTATAGCTCTATCTATAGCATCTCTATATGCTCTCTACTCACTACTTAAATATAGATTTACCGATATGGATAGAGCTA
>JAADDP010000062.1 GCA_013153825.1 Campylobacterota bacterium | reverse complement strand
ATCTCTACCATCCCCATTTAGTAGCTCTATCTCTACAAAGTTTGCCTTAATAGCCCTCTTATCCATATCGATAAGAAGTTTTTCCCTTTCAATTTTTATATTTTTTAAGAGCGAACTCCTACTCAGCTCACTAAAACTGCTAAACCCCAAAATTTTAATGAAATCCATATCGGCCATTAAAATTCTACTGCTATTGTCATAAATATAGTACATTCTACTCCCTCTCAATTAATGAAATTGAGCATACAGCTCACTCTCTTCTTCTATATCTATCTTAGAGGCTGGTTTATGCACAACAGTTAATCCAATTAATCTATTACTATTATCATACTTGGGTGTGCAGTGGACGTTACTCCAGAAGTATGTCCCATCTCTTCTAATGTTCTTTAAAGTATTAAACCGAGCCTTAATTCTCTCATCTATTCTCCAGATTTTATCATATATCTCATCAGGAACATCGGGATGTTTAAATATTTTATGATTCTTTCCGATTAGCTCCTCTTTTCTAAAGCCTGAAGCTCTACTAAAAGCTGTATTGGCATAGGTAATAATACCATTTGTATCAATTTGATATATTAAATTTCCATCATATTTATATTCAATATTTAATGGTATAAGGTGACGCACAATATTCCTTTAATTCTACAATCTATCAAGATAACTTTATTATAAAAATCCTAAATAGTAATTTAATTTAATCTTTTTTTAAAAGTTTAAATCCATTTAAACCGACTCAAATTTTAAGATAATTGTAATCTCTTCTCAATTGATGAGAGTTGAAAAAGTGGATATTTTTAAGCTATAATAGAAGTTATGCTACATTTTAATCTACTTGGCATTCTTAGAGATGACCACTTTAATCCTCTCAAAGATAGCTCTCAAATCCTCATCATCTGTATTGATATCAAAGTTCCCCGTAGCTCTCTCTGGATAGTGGATAGCCGAATCTATACTCTTAGCCTCCAAATCTCTAACACTTCTAAGTTTAGAGTTCACAATAACAATTTTACTCGCTTTAAAGTTTTTACACCTCTCATCAATATCTCTCACTTCGCTTAAAAAGGATTTTAAGGAATCTATCTTAGAATTAAGCTCCATCTTATACCCAGGGTGGGATAGAGCGAGAAATAGCTTCTCATCTCTTAAGTATGAGTATGCTATCCCTGCCTGAAGCCTTGGGTTGAGTAGGGATACAAACCTTTTACAGCAGTAGTATTGGTTCATCACTTTAAATTGAGGGAGGCGTTTGATATGTTCAATTATGAGATTGGCTCTTTTCATATGCTGATTATAACAGCTTTTAGCTTGTTATTTTTAAATGGGTGTGGATTTAAGAGCGACCCATACTGGGTAGATACAAATATTAGCAGTTCAGGAAAGAGAATATGAGATATGATGTTTTAATAATAGGGGCAGGGGTGGCTGGATTATATTCAGCTATGAACCTCCCAAAGAGCAAGAGTGTGCTTGTCGTCTGTAAAGATATACCGTGGGAGTGTAACACATTCTATGCACAAGGTGGAGTTGTAACGGCACTAGATAGAGATGATATAGAGGCTCATGTTGAGGATACAGTTAAGGCCGGAGCATTTCATAATAGAAGAGAGGCTGTAGATATATTGAGTAGAACCTCACTAGATACCACAAGAGATATGATAGAGAGGGGCATGAACTTTGATAGAGATGGAGATGGAAATCTCCTATATACAAAAGAGGCTGGACACTCAAGAGAGAGAATTCTACATGCTGGAGGGGATGCTACAGGTAGATATATGCACTACTTTTTAATGAGTAATAATCCACATAAACTCCAGAGGAATACCCTAGTGTATGACCTCCTAATTGAGGATGGGAGATGTTATGGTGTAAAGGCTCTTGTAAACTATGAACCTGTTACGATATATGCAAAAGATACAATAATAGCAAGTGGAGGTGTAGGCTCTCTATACCAATATAATACAAACTCTAGAACTGTATCTGCAGATATACATGGGATATGTGTTGAGAAGGGTATAACGCTATCTGATATGGAGATGATGCAGTTTCACCCAACTGTATTTGTAGATAGCCCATTTGCTAGAAAACTTCTACTAACTGAGGCTCTCAGAGGGGAGGGTGCATCTGTCGTAGATGATGATGGGTATAGATTTCTATTCGACTATGATAAGAGGGGGGAGTTGGCAACGAGAGATGTTGTCTCAAGAGCCATTTTTACCCATAAAAAGGAGACAAATAAGGGTGTATATCTAGATTTTAGTATGTTTAAGAGGGATTGGTTTAGAGAGAGATTTCCAAACATCACAAAGACGTTCCACTCCCTAGGATATAGACTCCCAGAGGATAGAGTTCCAATATCTCCAGCTTTCCACTATGCGATTGGAGGAATCAAGAGTGACCTAGATGGGAAGGTTGAGGGGATAGAGAACCTATATGTTGTTGGAGAGGCTGGAAATACGGGTGTCCATGGGGCAAATAGATTGGCATCAAATTCACTCCTTGAGGGGGTAGTCTTTGCAAAGAGAGCTGTATCTCACATATTGGGTAAGGAGTCATCTAAATTTAAAAAACCAATTTTTGATAAGGAGTATAAGAAGATTATACACCATGGCAAGGATAGAGAGTATAAGAGAAGACTTAGAGAGATAATGTGGGAGGATGTTGGAATTATAAGAACAAAAAGGGGTCTACTAAAGGCCAAGAATATCATATATGATATGAAGAATAGAGATATTGGACGACTACTAGAGCTTAGATTAAATACTGCATCTGCAATAGTTGAGTCTGCACTTAAACGGGAGGAGTCTCTCGGAACACACTATATTATAAGTTAAAGGATTTATATGAAAAATAGTCTATTTATAGCTATAGCACTACTATTTATACTGCTCAGCTTCAACGCCTATAATGAGGCAAAGCCCTCACCAAAAGCACCAATATATAGAGATATCAAGCTATACTCACCATACTATCTGGAGAAGCGATTTGGTGGATTGGAGATAGTTAGTAGAGCAGATAGCTCATTTAAGGAGAAACCAGATAATCTGGAGGTTTTCCATAGACTTGAGGCTCTAGAGAGAGAGTGGGGTAGAGAGCATTTAAAGGTTGATGGAGAGACTCTAATAATATTTGATAGTAATGGAACTGTAGCAAAGATACCAATCAGAAGCGATATGGATAGAGAGTTTCTACGAAAGTTTTACGGAGTATAGACGTGGTAGATTTAGTTATAACCCTTGTATTCTCAATTGTGATGCTCTTCTTTATGCTCTACCCATCTATGTTAATTGTAGATTTTATAAAAAAGCATATGGATATCTCAGATGGGTTGGAGAGGAGACTCCTTATTGTGATAACTATAGCTCTCTCGATATCTATCGGCATATTCCTGAGATTTTAGATTATCAACATCGCATCCCCATAGGAGAAAAATCTATATCCAGACTCTACCGCCTCCCGATATATCTCCAGAGTCCTCTCCCTACCTATAAAACTGGATACTAACATAATAAGTGTACTCTTAGGGAGGTGAAAATTTGTCAATAGATAGTTGACCCTCTCTGGTCTATTGGTTGGGTTTAGAAATAGGTTACACTCCCCATCTGATATACCTGTACGGATAAAGTACTCAACTGTTCTGGTAACTGTTGTGCCGACTGCCAATATATCCCTATCACTCTTGAGAAGCTCAAGGCTATCTCTAGGTATTGAGAATAGTTCAGAGTGCATCTGATGTTCCAGAATATTCTCACTCTTAACAGGCTGAAATGTACCAGCACCGATATGTAGCGTTATACTATATATATTATGCCTACTCCTCAAACTGCTAAATAGCTCCTCTGTAAAATGGAGAGAGGCAGTTGGAGAGGCTACAGCTCCACTATGTTTGGCAAATATTGTCTGGTAGTCTCTACTATCCTCCTCAATATCACTCCTCTCCATATATGGAGGTAGTGGAATGTGTCCAATCTCATCTAAAAGCTCTACAAGCTCTGGAAACTCTAAAACTGCACCATCTCTATGAAAGATAACCTCCCTAGAGCCATCGCTATTTAACTTCAAGACCTCAGCAGTCAACCCCATAGCAAATTGTAGTATCACACCCTCTCTGACTCTACCCCTAATTAGAACAAGAAATCTACTATCAATTAGAGGTCTATTTAGGAGTAGCTCAACCTCCCCTCCACTCTCCTTCTTTCCAAATATACGAGCCTTTATTACCCTCGTATCATTTATCACAACATCGCATGGGGGGAGAAACTCCAATATATCCCTAAAGGTGGCATGGGTTATGGTATCATCAGCTCTATTGTAGATTAGAAGTTTAGCACTATCCCGAGGGGTTACGGGATATTTTGCTATCTGAGATTTTGGTAGAGTGTAGTCGTAACTGCTAGTTAGCAAATCGACATCTATCATTTAGTAAGCTCTTTTGGTGGAGTTGCTGAATTATCATCCTCATCATCTCTTCTATATGGATTTACCATTCTCACAACATATATAGATATTATATATAGTAGTACGAGAGGCCCAGCCATCAATATCTGGGTAATCACATCTGGAGGGGTCAATAGGGCTGCAAATACAAAGCTAATAAGGACTGCATAACCGAAAAAATCTTTGAGGTTCTTATCATCAATAAGTCCCAGAAATCCTAAAAAGAATAGAATTACGGGAAGCTCAAATGCTACCCCAAACCCAAATAGGATTTTAGTGAAGATACCTATATACTCATCTAGAGTCTGTAGAAAGTTTACCACATTTCCTGCGAACATCCATAGAAACTGAAACCCAAAGGGGATAACCACAAAATAGGCGAAGGCCGTCCCCACTAGAAACATGATTGTAGATATAGA
Source organism: Campylobacterota bacterium (assembly GCA_013153825.1). Classification (GTDB taxonomy): domain Bacteria; phylum Campylobacterota; class Campylobacteria; order Campylobacterales; family Sulfurovaceae; genus UBA1140. Next base: position 1,565 of record JAADDP010000062.1, on the reverse strand, counting down.
TACAAATGGGATTACATATCTCTTCTCATGCTCATATAATCCAGGGGCAATAAATGCCCATATCTGGTAGAATACTACGGGTAGAGCTAGTAGAAAACCTGTAAAGATAGATATCTTGAGGGCTGTAAAGAAAATCCCTATACCCCCTATAAATGGGTCTCCACCAACAACACCTATAAGCGGACTCTTTGTAAACTCAATAATCTGTTTACTAAATCCAAATGCGATAAAAGCAAATAGAATTACAACTCCAAAAGATATTGCTAGTCGTTTTCTAAGCTCTACTAAGTGTGGTTTTAAGTCATCAAACATCTCTACTCTCCTCTCTCCTCTTAAGTAGAATCTCCTGACTCTGTTTAGGCTCTACCTGAGTTGCACTCTGCTGGGGAGGTGTCGAGTTTGCAATCTTCTCTATAGCCTCATCTACCCCCATCTGGTTGAAGTTCTTAAACCCCTTCAGCTCATTTGTAGCCTCCTCGAGCTTCTCCTTATAGCTTAGAGCCTCCTCCTTCAGTTGAGATATCTGAACCTCCTTATCTATTGCACTCTTAGCCTCCGTAAGGGCACTCTTCACGCCCTTTATAAATCGTGCAACCTTCACCATTGCACTTGGAAGCTTATCTGGTCCCAAGAATATGATTGCTACAACTGCAATCATCAATATCTCTGTAAAACCCATTCCAAACATAGATTAATCCTTAATAGTTTCAATTATCGCAATTTTAGCAAAAAAATATATTTTCATTAAAAGATTTTATAAAAAATTTATACAATCTGATAATATCATAGAGTTGAGAGGATAAGAGTTGAGTGAGATTTACAGATTTAAAATTTTTTCCAAATTTAGAGAGCTAAAGCATATAGTGACAAAGAGAGATGAGGAGAAGGCTCTGGATAACTCTCTAGCACTCCATACGGGGGAGGATACTGCCCAAATTTTGAAAAATAGGGAGGGTATAGAGAGATTTATGGATATGGATATTGTGGTTGCAGACCAGATACATGGTAGTAATATTGAAATTATAGATGAGAGTGGTAGTAGAGGGTGGAGAGATAGGAGAAGTGCAGTTAGAGATTGTGATAGCCTTATTACAGATGTGAGGGGGGTATCGGTAGGTGTCTTGACTGCCGACTGTCTACCCATTTTAATTTACGACCCTATAAATGTGGTTGTTGGTGCTACACATGCAGGTTGGAGAGGGACGAAAGAGCGAATTATATATAAGACTATTGAGAGAATGGTTGAGAATTTCGGCTCAAATCCAAGGGATATAGTGGTTGGTATTGCTCCATCAATTGGTGGATGTTGCTATGAGGTAGATTTCAATGTGGCACAACACTTTTTAGGGTATAGAGGAGCATGTAGGGCAAAAATAGGTGGGAAGTATATGTTAAATCTTGTAGAGGTCAATATAGCCCAGATGGTAGAGATTGGTGTAGCTATGGAGAATATAGAGAGTAGTGGAATATGCACCCATTGTGATTTTCATAACTTCTTTTCATACAGAAAAACAAGCTGTAGTGGAAGATTTATATCTTTAATTGGAGTGCAATAAAAAAAGAAT
>JAADDP010000054.1 GCA_013153825.1 Campylobacterota bacterium | reverse complement strand
AAAGTAGCATATAAATTTGATAGAAAACACAACCATATAATAAATGCAAATCTAAAACTTGCATTTGAGGATAGATTATCTCAAGAGGATAGGGATAGGATAGGGGTAGATACATTTTATAATCTTCTGCAGACGATTGTCGGTTTTATGAGAAGAGAGGGGTTGAATAGAGAGGAGATACTTAAAGAGATTGAGTTCAAAAATTCTCATATATTTCAAAATGCTATAGATAGAGGAGATAGAGTTGTACTCTTCACAGCACACTATAGTAATTGGGAGCTTCTCCCCACGGCAGTTGCTCTAAAATTTAATATTGAACTTGTCGGAGTAGGGAGAAAATTGGATTCTAAAATTATGGACAATCTATTAAAAGAGAGGCGAGAGGAGCATGGAGTTGAGATGATATATAGAAAAGGGGCTGTAAAAAATCTCATAAGAGCATTAAAGAGTGGAAAAGTGGCAGGGCTACTTCTAGACCAGCACCTTGGGGAGAGACAAGGGGGTGTTGAGGTTCAGCTATTTAACCATAAAGCTCTGCACTCTCCAATAGCATCTATTTTAGCCAGAGGGCTAAATGCAGTTGTAATTCCAACATTTATAAGAAGTGATGATTACAAAAGATATGTAGTTGAGTTCAATAGCCCCATAGATGTGATAAAAACAGATGATAGAGATGGTGATATATTAAAAATGAGTCAAGCCCAAGCCGATGCCATAGAGAAGATTATCGATAGAGAGCCAAATCAGTGGTTCTGGGTTCACAGAAGATGGAAAGGCTTCTATCCAAATATATATAGATACTAATCCTTGAGAGCCTTATAGATACCTATACCACTTATAATAACAACGGTAGTAATAAATAGAACCAAACCCCAATCGAAAATTGACATCTCAACTCCTAATACAAAATTGAGCATGATTGTATCATAAAGATAGCCAATATTTAGCAATATCCCTTAAATGGCTCACATTTTCAGAGGCAAATATCTTTAAGTCTGTCCCCCCACCTCTATTGAATAATAGATAGTTATCCTTGAGATACTCAACGATGGCATCACCCGAGTGTATCAAGAGAGGTCTATCATTAAAATATCTAGATATCGAAGAGCTAATCAGTGGAAAGTGGGTACAACCTAGAATTATCGCTCTTGGAGTTGGAATATCTCTAAAGTAGTGTCTCATTGTTGCATCTAGTATCTCTCCATCAAATATACCCTCCTCAACAAGAGGAACAAAAAGACCTGTCTGAATCGCAATAATATTTTTAAAACCTAAGTTTTCAAGATGAATCTGATATCTTTTAGATTTTACTGTAGCTTTTGTAGCGATGATTAGTATCAAATCATCTCTTTTGATAAACTCTCTCTTTAGAGCTAAAACACCCGACTCGACAACACCCACAACTGGGTAGTGAGACTTTGAGTTCATCTCATCAAGAGCATAAGCACTTACGGTATTACATGCAGTTATGAGAAGGTCTATATCAAAGTTATTGAAGAACTCCAGAGCCTCAAGAGAGTAGCGAATAATAGTATTTTTATCTTTTGTTCCATATGGAACTCTTGCTGTATCTCCATAGTAGATTATCTCATCAAAGAGATTAGATTTTATGAGAGATTTTACAACACTAAGTCCACCAGCTCCAGAGTCAAATAGACCAATCTTCACCTAATATCTAACCATCATTCATCATTGCCAAAAACTCATCATTGCTTTTGGTCTTTGACATCTTGGAGAATAGGAATTTAAGAGCCTCAACATCCTCCATATTCTGCATGGCTGTTCTAATTGCCCAAACTTTTTGAAGTGTTTCTGGGTCACTTAGAAGCTCCTCTTTTCTTGTTCCAGATTTTGTAATATCAATAGCAGGGTAAATTCTTCTATCTGCTATATATCTATTTAGAACAACTTCACAGTTACCTGTTCCCTTAAACTCCTCAAAGATAACCTCATCCATTCTACTACCAGTCTCAATTAATGCAGTAGCAATAATGGTTAAACTTCCACCCTCTTCAATATTTCTAGCAGCTCCAAAAAATCTCTTCGGTTTATGTAGAGCATTTGCATCGACACCACCACTCAGAACCTTTCCACTACTTGGAGTAACCGTGTTATAGGCTCTTGCAAGTCTTGTAATCGAGTCGAGCAGAATTACAACATCTTTACCCATCTCAACTCTCCTCTTCGCCTTCTCTATTACCATCTCTGCAGTTCTAACATGATTTTGTGCTGGTAAATCAAAAGTTGAGCTATATACCTCCCCCTTTACGGAGCGTTGCATATCTGTAACCTCTTCTGGTCTCTCATCAATTAATAGAACCATTAGAGATACATCTGGAGAGTTATGAGAAATTCCATGTGCCAACTCTTTTAAAAGTTCAGTCTTACCAGTTCTAGGTGGAGCAACAATTAAAGCCCTCTGCCCCTTCCCTATAGGGGTAAATAGGTCTAAAACTCTACCGGTAAGTTTAAGAGGGTGATACTCCAACTTTAACTTTTCTGTTGCATATAGTGGAGTTAAATTATCAAATAGAGGTCTCTTCTTAGACTCCTCCGGAGGGAGATAGTTTATCGCTTCAATCTTTAATAGGGCGTAATACTTCTCTTGGTCTTTTGGTTGTCTAACTTGACCGGTTACAATATCCCCATTTCTTAGAGCAAATTTTTTTATCTGTGTACTACTTACATAGGTGTCATTTGATGAGTTTGTGAAATTCCCATCTTCACTTCTTAGGAAGCCATACCCATCATTCATTATCTCTAAAATACCGGTAAATAGGATAAATCCCCCCTGCTTAACTTGAGATTTTAAAATCTCAAATATCAAATCTTTTCTCTTAAACTCATTTGGATTTTCAACTCTCACCTTCAGAGCTATACCGACTAGCTCCTCTAAGCTCTTAGATTGCAAATCCTCTACTTTATATCCCTCTACCGGAATATGCGTTCTGTTTGAATTTGATTTTTTCTTATTGTAATGTTTTCTATCTTGTTCGCCCATAAGTCCTCTTGAAAGCTATTATGCAGTCTCATTATATAGATTATTTCTTATTGATTTAATTTATTATATTGAAATTTTTGTTAATTTTACATTACTTAAAGTATAATTGAGTCTAAAAAAGAGATATGAACAGACTATTTTTAACAGACCTAGACCACACATTTTTGAATAGTAATCAGGAGATTAGCCCCTTTAGTAGAGATATTTGGAATAGAAAGTCTCAAGAGGAGTATCTATCGGTTGCAACGGCAAGAAGTCTATTTAAGGTAAATGAGTTCTTTAGAGGTCTAAATCTAAACTCGCCACTAATATTATTGGATGGTGCAGTAACAATTACTAGAGATATGGAGATTCTAGATTTAAACCTTTTAGATTTAGATATAGGGAGAGAGATTATAGGGGTCGGAAAGCACTTCTCCATATCCCCATTTATAATCGAGATGGACTCTGCTGGTAATTTAAGAGAGAGATTTATGATACCAGAGGAGAGACTACTAAATAGATATCAATCTACTCTAATCAAAAAGAGTTATCAAAATGATAAAAGGGTAGAGAGAGTGGAGATATTAGAGCCTAAAGGGGATATACTAAAGTTGGTATATATGGATGATAAGAGAGTCTTAGAGCCATTTGTTGAAGAGTTAAAGATGCTATTTGGCTCTAATATAGAGATAAAATTTGCTCCAGAGAAGTATATGAATTGCCACTTTCTAACTATCCTAAACCCTAAAGCCGATAAGTCCCAAGGATTAAAAATTTTAAGTGAATATCTCAATATCCCACTAAAAAATGTTACAACATTTGGAGATAGCCTAAATGATATTGGGATGTTTAAGATATCCGGCACATCAGTAGCTGTAAAAAATGCACTAGAAGAGGTAAAGAGAGAGGCTTCCATAGTTTTAGAATATAGTAATGATGAGGATGGGGTAGCAAGATATATGGAAAAGGAGTAAAATATACTCCTATATAAGAGATATCATCTCATACCATACTTGATAATATCTATAAGGGCATCCATCTTAGCAAGAGCTAGAGCCTCATCATCAGTTGACCTAATCTCCTTAACAAGATGCTCCTTTGAGACATGCTCTATATATGAGTTTATCATACCATTTACTGCACCCCTAATTGCTCTAAGTTGTCTGATTATCTCATATGGATCCTGCTCATCTCCACAGTTACTATCTCCCCTCAGTCTGCTCTTTAACCCCTTAACCTGCCCCTCTATTCTATTAATCCTATGTATCAATTTCTTATTCTCAATATTACACTCACCCATATCTAAATATCCTTCTTAAAAATATAATATAACATTAATGTAAACATAACTGCTGTAGAAATTATATCTAAAATAGATGGAGTTTTTAAAGACTCTTGAAGTGATAATAGTACATTTAAATCTATAGATATGGTATCCAGAAGATATCCAAATAAGATGCTCAATATTGCTACACCAAATATATATATGGCTAGAGACCTCTTTCCAAACATATCTGCTACAACTCCCATAGTGACACTATTTGTAGCTGGTCCAGCAGTTAAAAATATAAATGCACTACCCAGAGTCATACCATTTACAATTAGAGATATTGCTATCGGTAGAGATGATGTTGCACAGACATATAGAGGCATGGAGATAACTAAAATAGATAGATATCTTAATATAAGATTATCGGCAACGAGATTTAAAATATCTTTAGGCAATATTGTTGAGAAAATTGCCCCAATAATAAGACCGATAAGTAGAGGTTTTGACATATCTCTAAAAATAGTATTAAATGCGTAGTCAAAAATACTTTTAATATTAAATCTGCTTCTCCCACTATGCTCATTATGGTGGCTACAACATCCTCCACTGCAAGATGGATTCTCATGAAAACTTATATTAGGATTGAATCTTCTATTTGATATATTCTCAATGGCACCTACCACTATCGCTATAATCATAGATGTTACAACTCTATATATTGTGAAAAATAGTCCAAATAGACTATATGTAGCAAATATTGAGTCAACTCCCGTGATTGGAGTAGATATAAGGAAACTTGTTACTGCTCCACTATTAGCCCCCTCCCTATGTAGAGTCCTTGCCATAGGAATTACAGAGCAGGAGCAGAGGGGTAGAGGGGCTCCAAATAGAGTGGATTTTACAATTGAGCCGATACCCCTCTCCCCAAGATGTTTATATATAAAGTTATCTGGAATAACCTGCTTCAATAGACCTGCAACTATAACACCTAATAATATATATAGACTCATGGAGTTTGCTACTACAAATATATTTTTTATAAAGTCTATAATAAGCTCCATATATCATCCTCCAAAGGTTTTATATAATATAGGGGGTATAGTATATTAAGTTAACTTACAGATACTTTATCTCTCAAGCTCACCTACTATAAAATCAGCTATTTTTCTACCAATCTCTCTCAACCTAGGCTCTAGCCATCTAACCTGTTGAGTACATGTTATCTCTCCAAGCTCTAAAACAATAAAACCCTTGTCACTATTAACTCTACTAAAACCATAATATTTTGATAGGTTTTCTGTAAAGTTATCACTATGCCACCTGAAGGGGAAATAACCACTATATATTCTCTTCCAACTTAATGCCGTTCTTTTAGCCTTATGGTGAGTTGGACTATATCCAATAGATGCACCTGTAGAGCATCTACTATTTGAGCCATCGAAGTGGATTGCAACAGCAATCTCAGCATTTGTAAAAGGTATATCTGCACCAACTCTAGTGAAGTGGATACCCCTCTCACCAAGAATTTTAGCAACCTCATCAGCAACAACAATATTCCAATCAACCTCTCTATATTTTCCATTGATTGAACCCGTGTTTCCTGAAGTTCTACCCTCATGTCCAGCCTGAATCAGAACTGTAGTTGTTATGGGTCTATGTTCATATATAAATAGTATCAATATTACAAATAGAGTTGTAATTAAGACTCCAAAAAACTGCTTTACTCCCATGATATATACACCATATTTTGACCTCTCTAGAGATTAATGGGTATCATATCCTTATGTTTCTCAAATTAACCTGACCACCATATTTAGCTATAACCAAATTAAAAATATTAATGGCTCAAACATATATTTTTAGATATAATCTACCCAAAAAGGAGTCTCTATTTTGAATGATGAGAGTTTAGTAAAACAGGTTTGTAGAGCATATGGAATAACACAGATAGAACTTTCCAAAAAAATAAATATTCCGAAAGGGACACTATCTAGATGGGTTTCCACATCAAAAATGCCTAGAACGGCAGAATTAGCTCTAAAGATGATGCTAAAAAATAGGGAGCTTGAGAAAAAATTGGAATCTTTTAAGCTTTTTAAAGAGACACTTAACAGATTATAATCTCTAAAATTGACTTTCATATCATCTTCTGCCATAATTATTAAAAAATTATAGAGGAGAATAGATATGAAATCTACACACAGAGTGGGTGAGCTTGTCATTCACGAACACACATACCATAAGTTTATGAGATATGGTAAAGACTTTTCAAACTTAATTGCACTATATATGTTCTACAACTTTCATGCTAGAAGACAAGGTACAAATAGTCCACTTGCCACAAATAATTTTGTTAAGAGGGGGCTTAACTGGTCACTAGAGAAGGTTAAACGTATTAAGAGAATCTTAAA
>JAADDP010000162.1 GCA_013153825.1 Campylobacterota bacterium | reverse complement strand
TGTTGCATATATAAAATATCTATTACCACTCTTATCCCTATTCTTTATCTCCCCTCTCCATACCTCTTTTCTCTTTATGGTATCCCATAAATCTTTAAATAGGGACTTAGGAACACTCTCATGTCTAACTATATTGTGCTTCTCTCCAAGAAGCTCATTTTGAGAGTATTTTGATACCTCACAAAACATATCATTTGCATATATTATGACACCATCCATATCTGTCTTTGATACGAGAAAACTTGCATCTATAGCTTGGGTATATTGCTGAAATATCAGCTTCTTCTCACTAATCTTATCCTTTAGAGATAGATTATACTCCTCTATAGTCTCATATGCCTCTGTCAGCTCCTCCGTATTTATCTTAATTGTATGCTCTAAAAATCTCTTCTCACTATCAAAAGCCTCATAAGCCCTCTCAACTCTACTGATGAAATCTCTCATCTTATCATCAAAGCTATCTATATCAAAATCTTTTCCAAAGGCATACTTTAGCTGTCTCTTTAGTAGTCTATTCATATATTATAGCTTCTCACATATTACGGTAATTGTCATAGTCTGATTATGAAGTTCACACATATTTGAACCTCTAAATGGAGCCAACTCACCATATGAGTAGAAGCCCACAAGGTTTACGCTATTCCCCAGAACCTGCTTAATACTCTCTAGCTCCTCATCCACAAGCTGATTTAGAACAAGTTTCCTACCGACACAACTCACAACCAATCCGAGAGATACCCTACTATTAAGCTCCCCTATCTGTCTAGATGCCTCCATAGCTCCATCTATTAAACCATCTACACTAGCCTTCATCAACCTAGCATAGTAGTTTGTTGGAACATCTCCAGCAAATATTAGAGCCTTCTTCTCCTCATCAATACCCAAAACTGATCGAATAAGATTCCTACTATCATCTCTCCTCTCCTTAATACTAATTGGAAAATTTAGGGCACTCTTGGGTAGCTCCTTTGCATAACCCCCAAGATATCTTCTATATAGCTCAAGAGCAGGTTTTCCATCTATCTCATATACGATATTACCTTTAGATTTTGTAATCTTTCTAAGTATCCCAAACTCACTCCAGCCTGAGAAGCATCCACTCTTAACCTCAATAGTATCTCCATAGAAACCTATAGCTATAACTCTATTTGATTTGGCTACACCGTTCACCATAACCACACTCTCGATAAAGTTCTCATCATCTCCAGCAAGTCCACCTGTAATTGAGATACCTTTAGGTAGAGCCATATTTGCCCCCTCAATAAGCTTTGAGCCATTTATCTTCAAACCATCAGCCATGATAAATATGTGCTTTAGCCTACCTTTAGGTAGAGCAAGTATTAAATCTTTTCCAAGTTGTAGCTGATTATCCCATTTGGAGAAGTCTCTGATAGATACCCTAACGCTCCCCTTATCGAAGTAGATAGCCGATGCCACTATTTTAGCATCTGTCACCCTATCCCCCAATATATTTCCACTAGAGGAGCAACCGACAATATCGCTGTATGGGTATATATCTCTCAAAGCTCTATATATATCTCCATCTAGCATCTCTGCCCTTCTCCCAAACAGAAATACAATATCTGGAGACCTATCCACTATCCTCCTATCAACCCTCCAGCTAGAGCCGACATATTCCAATCTCTGAACAAGCATAGATATTTTCCTAAGATTTATATTCAGTAAACATACGGCAGTTTTACTTAAGCTAAGCTAAATTTACTTTATCTAATTTTAGATATAATTTTTAAAAAAAAGGGGTTATATGGCAAACTTAACAGAGCAGGAGAGAGCTAAACTTTTAGACTCTATTAGAGATGTGAAGGACTTTCCAAAAGAGGGTATAGTTTTTAAAGATATCACAACTCTACTAAATAATCCAGAGGCACTAGATATATTGATGAGCCATCTGGAGAGTAGATATAGGGGCTACAATTTAGATTTTATTGTGGGTATAGATGCTAGAGGCTTCATATTTGGTTCAATATTGGCAGATAGGTTAAAGGTTGGGTTTGTCCCTGCAAGAAAGAGGGGAAAACTACCATATAGAACCATCTCTGAGAGCTACTCTCTAGAGTATGGTAGTGATGAGGTGGAGATACATCTAGATGCCTTTAGAGGTATAGATGGAGCTAAAGTTTTAGTGATAGATGACCTAATAGCCACAGGTGGTACAGCTGGGGCTGTTGTTAATCTGGTTAAAAGAGCTGGAGGGGTAGCTGTAGAGAGCTGTTTTATAGTTGAGCTAAAGTTCTTAAGTGGGAGAGAGAGAGTAGCCTCCCCCATCTATTCAGTATTGAGCTACTGACTACTCAATAATCATATTGCTAATTGTAAATGCCAACTCGAGAGCTTGAGATGCATTTAATCTAGGGTCACACTGAGTGTGGTATCTACTGCGTAAGTCAGCCTCCTTAATTGGAGATGACATACTACCTGTACACTCAGTCACATTGTTACCAGTCATCTCGAGGTGAATTCCACCGGCTACGGTCCCCATATCTCTATGTATCTTAAAGAAGGCATCAACCTCTTGGAGTATCTTATCAAAGTTTCTAGTCTTTAGACCATCTCCACTCTTTTCTATATTACCATGCATAGGGTCACATGACCATACAACATTTCTACCCTCATCTCTAACCCTCTTAAGAAGTTTTGGGAAGTAGTCATAAATCTTAGTGGCACCCATTCTAACGATTAGATTTAATCTACCCTCTTCATTATTTGGGTTTAAAATATCTATAAGCTTAATAAGCTCATCCTCATCCATGGTTGTTCCAACTTTGCAACCAATAGGGTTCTGAATTCCTCTAAAAAACTCTACATGAGCTCCATCAAGCTCTCTAGTTCTATCCCCAATCCATAACATATGTGCTGAGCAGTCATACCACTCACCAGTCTCATCATCAATCCTTGTTAATGCCTCCTCATAATTGAGTAGTAGAGCCTCATGAGATGTAAATAGTGTAGTCTGATGCAGTTGAGGAGTATTTTTACTATCTATTCCACACGCCTTCATAAACTTCATGGCCTTATCTATCTTATAGCTCAACTCATCATACTTCTGTCCAAGTGGATTATCCTTAATAAAGTCCAAATTCCACTGATGAACCCTATTTAGGTCTGCAAGTCCACCCCTAGAGAATGCTCTGAGGAGGTTCATTGTAGCTGTCCCCTGATTATATGCCCTCAACATATTCTCTGGGTCTGGTCTCCTAGCCTCCTCGGTAAACTCTATACTATTGATAATATCGCCTCTATATGATGGGAGTTTAACTCCATTCTGCTCCTCATAATCTGAACTTCTAGGCTTTGCAAATTGACCTGCAACTCTCCCTATCTTTACTATAGGTTTTCCTGTAGAGTACATAAGAACCATATTCATCTGTAACATAAGTTTAAAGAGGTTCTTGATACTATTTGCATTAAAGTCATTAAAACTCTCAGCACAATCTCCACCCTGAAGTAGAAAAGCCTCCCCTCTCCCAACTTTTGCGAGATGCTCCTTTAATGTTCTAGCCTCCCCAGCAAAAATTAAAGGTGGATATTGACTCAATCTCTCCTCGATACTCTTTAGAGCCTTCTGGTCTAAATATGTTGGTTGCTGTTTTATTGGAAATTTTCTCCAAGAACTAGGTGTCCAACTCATAATATTTCCTTCTAATTAATAAGTTGCGAAATTATACCTTAAGATACTAAATAGAAAATTGGGCGAGAGAGTATCAAAGCTACTATATTATATAATGTTATATGTTAAATATTATAAGTGGTCAATTTAATGTTAAAAGATATAGATAGAGGCATACTATTTATGCTTCTAGCATCTCTCTCATTTGCATTTATGGGTGGGTTTGCAAAGGTTGTAAGTATGCACCTACCAGGTGTTGAGATTACATTTTTTAGAAATATATTTGGGGTAGCGATAATAGGCTTCTCAATATATAAGTTTCCTCTAAAGCAGAGTGGTGGTAGAGTATCACTTCTCCTATTTAGAGGGGTTATGGGGTTTATGGCTCTCCTATCATACTTCTACATAATAGCATATATGCCACTTGGGGAGGTTGTAACATACAATAAGACCTCACCAATATTTGTAGCGATATTTGCATATATATTTCTAGGTGAGAGGCTAAATCTCATCTCAATATTTGCGATAGCTCTAGGGTTTACAGGTATAATTCTAATAGCCCAACCCTTTGGAGGGGAGTTTAATATCTACGATATGTTGGGTATATTCTCAGGAGTTGGAGCTGCATTGGCATACACATCAATTAGAGAGCTAAGGAGATACTACGACACGAGGGCAATCGTTATGAGCTTTATGGGGGTTGGGACTGTAGCTCCTCTAATACTCATGGCTATCACCCCATATATCGATACTCCAGAGGAGTTGAATTTTCTATTCTCAGAATTTGTAGTACCAACAGATATTGAGTGGCTCTATTTAACTCTTATGGGGCTATCTGCTACGCTCTCACAATATCTAATGACAAAGGCGTATGAGTATACAAAAGCTGGAGTTGTTGGAACGATAAGCTATACAAATATAGTATTTGCTATAGTGATAGGTATATTTTTAGGGGATAGCTTCCCCTCTCTCCTTACAATTTTCGGTATAATTTTGGTTATCACTTCAGGGCTATTAGTAGCCTTTTCTAAGGAAAATATATGATTTTAATTGCCGGACCTTGCGTTTTAGAGAGTCATGATACTGTTATGAGAATAGCAGAGGGGCTTATACCTTTTAGTGAAGATTGTACAAAGGAGTTCTACTTTAAGGCCAGTTTTGATAAGGCTAATAGGACGAGTCTAAACTCATATAGAGGGTATGGACTTGAAGAGGGTCTAAAGATGCTAGAAGAGGTAAAAAGGGAGTTTGGATATAGAATATTGACAGATGTACATGAGTCATACCAGCCTAAAATTGTTGCAGAGGTGGCAGATGTACTACAGATTCCAGCTTTTCTATGTAGACAGACCGACCTTCTAGTTGAGAGTGCAAAGACAGAGGCAAAGATAAATATTAAAAAGGGTCAATTTCTAGCCCCACAAGCTATGAGACACTCAGTGGAGAAGGTTTTGAGAAGTAGAGGCTATAGTGGAGAAGTGGACTACAATAGTAGTCAGAAGTATGGTGTCTGGTTGACAGAGAGGGGAAGTAGCTTTGGATATGGTAATCTTGTTGTAGATATGAGAAGTTTGAAGATTATGAGGGGGTATGCTCCTGTAATTTTTGATGCAACCCACTCTGTACAATCACCTGCAAGTGGAGAGTCAACAAGTGGAGGAGATAGTGAGATGGTTCCATATTTAGCTAGAGGGGCGAGTGCCGTAGGTGTCGATGGTATGTTTTTTGAGACCCACTTCAACCCAAAAATAGCTCTTAGCGATGGGGCAAATATGATTAAGATGAGAGAGCTTGAGAGGCTTATGGAGCAGATTGACACGATAAGGGCTATTGTAGGCGATTAATTATGGTTAGATACCTCTACTTGACCATATATACACTTCTAATTTTGGGGTGTACATCTAGAGATAAGATAGATATAGGGGAGATTAGAATAGATAGGGGAGGAAAGCTAAATGGCTCACTCGAAAGGTATATCTCCTTTACTCCAGAGTTTTTTGAGAATAGGAGTTATAGTGTAAATAGGTACTGCGAAGATAAGAGAGCCATATTAACAGATGATAAGTTCTCAACGGAGATATATCTAAAGGTGATAAATCAGAGAACCGGAGAAGTTGCCGTTGGCAAGTACCCGATATGGTTTCTTATAAATGATGACTCCTCAAATATTAGATGTCTTAAGAGGGGTTCAAGATTTATAGCAGAGAGACCTCTTCTAGTGGGGAGTAGTGATAGGCTAACCCTAAAGATACTTCAGAGGAGTAGAGATGAGCAGAGTGTTCCAATTAGAGAGCTAAAGGCTCTTCTCGGTATGGCTACACTGATAATGCCCTACAGCTCTATGCTACTAAATGGACTGAGAGCTACAGGTAAGGAGTATCTTAAGGATATCAATAGAGATGTTAATGGGAGTGGTATGGATGGTATAAGGATAAGAGAGTTTAAACCCAACACAAAATCAATTAGAGTTGAGCTTATTGTCCCAAAGTTGGAGAGGTCAGAGAGTCTTGGATATATTCTCCTAAAGCCCATATATAAGATTAGCCTCTCGACTGTAAATCTCATAGACAATATCCCAGATTTTAGAGATATATACTCACCTAAAGACCCTAGAATTAAAGCTATTATGGGCTATAGAGTAGAGGCTATCAATAGGAGTCTACTTGAGATGGTACTTAAGTTTAGAGAGCTAGATGGGAGACACCTAATTGATGCACTCAACTATCTAAATAGATATCTACTAAACCACTTCACAAGTTACGATAGGGGATTGATATTGAGTCTAGCATTGAGGGAGAGTAAGCTATATATGCAGTTTAAAGAGAGTGTTGAGAGTAGAGATACTCTTCAGATTGCAAAGTATCTTAAAATTTTGAATAGTATAGATAATCCTATAAGTAGATTACGCAAGATATTGGAAGCTACAGGGGTAGACTATTTTAGATTGATAAGGAGGGGGGAGGAGTTGTTGAGAGAGAAGAGTTAACTTCTCTTCTCAATTATCTCCTTAGCCACATTTGCAGGAACCTCCTCATAGTGGTCAAACTCCATAGAGTATGTAGCT
>JAADDP010000012.1 GCA_013153825.1 Campylobacterota bacterium | reverse complement strand
ATTATTAGTCTGATTTTATTTTATTATCTAAAATATTTAAGGTTTATTTAATATTTATATACTCCCTCTCTAATCTCTGTTGAGCTTATATTCGCATTTACACTCAATATATGAAACCTATTTATAGATTTATGCTCTAAATTGTACCCCTCCCTAGTGGCGATAGCCCATATGTGGTCTCTATTTAATCTATTAAAATCTCTCCATCTATCGATATGTTCTAAATTATCAGCTCCAACTACTATATATTTTACAATATATCTCTCTTTTAGATAATCTATCGTCTCAACCGTTGAGACTGCTCTCTTCTGTCTTATCTCAAAATTACAAAGCTCAACCCCCCTATAGTCTCTAAAAATATCTACCAATCTACTAAATCTCTCTTTAGGAGATAAGAAGAATCTATCTTTAAATGGATTTAGATATGTGGGAACTACAACAATCTTATCTATATCTAAACTACTTAATGCCTTTTCAACTATCTCTATGTGTCCAAAATGTGGAGGGTCGAAACTACCACCAAATAGAGCAATCTTTTCTTTTTTTTCTTTAAACAAGAAGTAACTCCAATTTATGTAAGATACAAGGAATTTTATCATTTTAGATTAAGGAATAAGTAAATGGCTGTTAAAGTTGCAATAAATGGACTGGGGCGGATAGGCAGATGTGTAGCAAAAATCATAGCAGACAGAGATGATATTGAGCTAGTAGCAGTAAATGCTACGGGTAGTGAAGATATTATTGAGTATGGTCTAAAGTATGACTCTGTTCATGGAAGAAGAGAGGATATAGCCGTTAGAGATGGATATCTGTTTATTGGAGATAATACAAAAGCTAAACTATTCTCACATAGAGACCCAGCAAAAATAGAGTTTGCAAAGGAGGGGGCTGAGATTGTAATTGAGTGTACAGGTGCATTCTTAACCCAAGAGAGTGTAAAGAGCTATATTGAAAATGGAGTTAAGAAGGTTATATTCTCTGCACCTGCAAAAGATGATACCCCAACATTTGTAATTGGTGCAAATGAGGATGATTATAGTGGTGAACCTATCGTATCTAATGCTAGTTGCACTACAAATGGTCTAGCTCCTGTAGCTAAAGTTTTAGATGATAACTTTAATATTAAATCTGGGCTTATGACAACAATACACTCATATACAGCTTCACAGCCAATTTTAGATGCTAAACATAAAAAAGACCCAAGAAAGGGGAGAAGTGGTGCATTAAATCTAGTTCCAACAACAACAGGTGCTGCAAAGGCTATCGCTAAGGTTCTTCCAAATCTAAAGGGAAAATTGAATGGTCAAGCAGTTAGAGTTCCAACTCCAGATGTATCTTTAGTAGATTTAACTGTAACTTTAGAAAAAAGTGTGAGTGTTGATGAGGTTAGAGAGGCTTTTAAGAGGGCAAGTGAAACGACACATAGGGGAATTTTAGGTATTGATGAGGAGTATAGAGTATCTCAAGATTTCATAGGAGAGGAGCATAGCACAGTTGTGGCTATGGATACAATTCAAGTTATTGGGGATAATATGGTGAAGGTTCTCTCTTGGTATGATAATGAGTGGGGATACTCATGTCGTCTAGTCGATATGGCTGTTTTAATTAGCAAGAAGTAGAGAGGAGAAGTTTTGAGAACAATTAGAGATTTAGAGCCTATCGATGGAAAGAGGGTCTTTATAAGATGCGATTTTAATGTTCCAAAAGATGAAGATGGAAATATTACAGATGATAGACGAATTAGAGGTGCTTTGCAGACCATTAGATACTGTATAGATAGAGATTGTAGAGTTATATTGGCATCACATGCAGGGCGACCTAAACCAAATGAGTATGATGAGGCAAACTCCCTTAGAGTGGTTAAGACTAGATTAAAGACCCTATTGAAGATGGCAGATAGAATCTCTCTAGCTAAAGATGTAGTGGGAGATGATGCAAAGGCGAAGGTTGAGGCACTAAAGGCTGGAGAGGTTCTACTCCTAGAAAATCTTAGATTTGAGGAGGGGGAGACTAAAAATGATATTGAGTTTGCTAAGAGATTAGCATCATTTGCAGATGTATATATAAATGATGCCTTTGGGGTCTGCCATAGGGCTCACGCTTCAGTTGAGGCTATGCCAAAACTATTTCCAAAGGAGAGGAGAGGGGCAGGGTTTCTGCTCTCAAAAGAGATAAACTTCTTTAAGAAGAAGCTAGATAGACCAATAAGACCATTTGTAGCAGTTGTAGGAGGCTCCAAGGTTAGTGGAAAGCTTGAGGCTCTTAGAAGTCTAATTGATAAGGTTGATAAGATTATTATTGGTGGGGGTATGGCATTTACATTCCTAAAGGCTCAAGGGTATGAGATAGGAAACTCTTTGGTTGAGAATAATCTGCTAGATGAGGCTAGAACAATTATGATAAAGGCTAGAAAGATGGGGGTTAAGTTCTATCTACCTGTTGATGTTGTGATATCTCCAGAGTTTTCAGAGGATTGTGCAATTAAGTATGTCCCAGCCCAAGAGATACCAAAAGGGTGGATGGGGTTAGATATTGGACCAGCCTCATCAAGACTATTTAGGGAGGTTCTACATGATGCCCAAACTATTGTATGGAATGGACCAATGGGGGTCTATGAGATGGATAGGTTTGCTAAGGGGAGTATAAAGATGTCTCATACAATAGCCGATAGCCACGCTACCACAATAGTTGGAGGGGGAGATACTGCAGACCTTGCACAGAAGGCTGGAGATGTTGAGGAGATGACATTTGTTAGCACTGGAGGTGGTGCTAGTTTAAATCTAATTGAGGGTAAAGAGTTACCTGGAATTACAGCTTTAGAGAGCAACTAAGATATAAAGATAAAAAAGGGAAAATATATGATATATGCAGCAAATTTTAAGATGAACCAGACTCGCCAATCTACAAGAGAGTATCTAATGAAGCTTCAGCTTCACCACCATAAGAGAAAGCTTGGAGATAGGGTGATTGTCTTTCCATCTATTACTGCAATAGATAACTATGATGTTGATTTTACTATTGGAGTTCAAAATGCCTATCCAGATATTAAGGGGGCATTTACAGGAGAGATAGGGCTTGAGCAGTTAGAGGAGTTTGATATTAAGACCATTCTAATTGGACATAGTGAGAGGAGAGAGATTTTAAATGAGTCTCAAGAGTTCATCTCAAGAAAGTTTAACTTCTTTAAGGAGCAGGGCTTTGAGATAATATACTGTATTGGAGAGCCTCTAAATGTGAGAGAGGAGGGGGAGAGTGCAGTTTTAGACTATCTAATATCTCAATTTGATGGTATCGATTTGGACTACTCAAAGCTTATAGTGGCATATGAACCAGTTTGGGCTATTGGGACAGGGAGGAGTGCATCTATTGAGGAGATTACAAATATACACAATAGGTTAAAAGAGAGAATAGATAGACCTATTCTATATGGGGGAAGTGTAAAGCCATCAAATATTGCAGATATCGCCTCCATACCATCAGTTGATGGGGTTTTGGTTGGTAGTGCATCTCTTAAAGTTGATAGCTTTTTAGATATTCTTCTTCATTAAACAGCTATTACAACTTTATATTTATAAATACATTTTATTGTTAGATAAGTATAAAAACTGTAAAATATTGGTTAACTTAAACTGAAGGGAACTCAAAAATGGTAAAGGAGACTCTTAAAATTTATTTAACCTCTATAGTAATTATGGGGGCTGTAGGTCTAAATGCTGAAGAGAAAGTTGTACTTCCTCCATCGTGGACGACAACTAGAACAACATACGATATTACAGTTGAGGAGTTGGCTAAGATGTACTATGGGGACTCAAGCCAATATAGGTATATATTGGAGGCTAATAGAGATATTCTAAAGGGTAGCCATACTGTTAGGAAGAATACTGAAATTAAAATTCCTATAACTCCTAACTTTAAAGACCAGCCTGAAAAGCTCGGTTGGAATTCTGCAGAGTAAGAATTATCTTTTTCAATGGAAAATTATATAAAATAGGTTTTTAGCCTATTTCTAAATTTTCCATATCCCCAATTTCAAATAGGTATCAGTGATGCTACTCCACTGCTTTTATAGATAATATTGTGACATCATCTGTCTGTCTAGCGATAAACTCATGAAAAGCTTCAAGTATAATTTCAACTTGGTCTCTTGGGCTAAATGGCTGTAGAGTCCTATATAGCTCTTTAAACCTCTTCTCAAACATAACACCTTCACTATCCTCACACTCCAAGATGCCATCGGTATATAGTAGTATACTATCTCCACTACTGAATGGAGACCATACAACGCCATATGTTGTATCTGATAAAATTCCCAAGGGGATACCCTTCGTCTCTTCACTATGGGATAGACTATCCAGCCCTAGAGGGTCATAGTGTCCAGCATTTACAGACTCCATTGTTGATGTTCTGTGGTGAAACCTTAAGAATAGAGCAGTTATAAACATATTACTATCCTCATTATCGTTTGAAAATACACGATTTACCCTCTCAACCTCGGCTCCGAAATCATCGCTCCCCTTCATAAGCTCAATTCTTGCAAGAGAGCGAAACTGCATCGATACTAGGGCAGATGCAAATCCATGACCAGATACATCGGCTATTATAAATACTGTATACTCTCCAGAGTCTGTAGAGAATACATCTAGATAGTCTCCACCAACTTGTGAAGCTGATATGTAGCTCCCAAAAACCTCCAACTTGCCATTCTCTGGATAACTCTTAGGTATCAACCTCTGCTGTATCTCTCTTGCAAGTTGTAGCTCCTGCTCAACCAGAGCATACTCTCGTAACCTCTTCTCCTTCTTTGCTATCTCCTCCTCCAGCTTCTCATTAAAGAGCCTCTGCAGGTCATTAAATTTTTTAAGCTTTAGAAGATTATTTACCTTCAACTTCAACTCTATAGCATCTATCGGTTTGGATAGGAAATCCTCAGCTCCCATCTCCAGAGCCACATATCTATCCTCACTCTTAGATGTGACCACAACCACAGGTATATACTTTAGAGGTCTATCCCCCTTCAATATCTTTAAGACCTCCAACCCATTAAGTTCAGGCATTGAGAGGTCTAAAATAATTAAATCTATCTGAAAATCCTCTATATACTCCAACGCCTTATAGCCGTCTAGAGCAGATACAATCTCAATATGATTCAGCTCTTTTAGGGCAAGTTCGAGTATCGTCAAATTTATAGGTTCATCATCAACTATTAATATATAGCTCTTCTCACTCATTGCTTTCTTTAAATATTAATTAAATTTTATTTTTTAAGATTTATTTTATAAAAAATAGGATATTCTCAATATATTATATACAAATATAGTATAAAGAAAGGAATTTTAGTGCATACCACAACAACTCTTGTGAGGGATATGAAGAAGATAAAAATTGATGTTGAGAAGTTCGATGTGAGCAATATGAAGGATATAAAGAGGTCTATAGAGAGGGATATCTCAAGAAGAGATATGAGAGTTTTACTCGACTTCTCATCCGTAAAGTTCATAGATAGTTCAGGTCTCAGCGTAATTATAACTATCTTTAAAAGGCTTAGAGCTGTTGGGGGTCTATTGGTTCTATGTGGATTGAACTCTCAGCCACTATCTCTACTAAAAACTACACAACTACATAGAATTATTAAGATAGCTGATAGATGTTATAGCTAAATATGAGATATAGATTTACTATAGATAGTAGAGTAGATAGATTGGACAGTCTATATAGATGGCTTGAGAGGCTTCTCCATAGGAGGAGAGTCGATTTACTACTCTCCCAAAATGTAATACTCGTCTGTCAGGAGTTGACAACAAACTCAATTATACATGGAAATAGGGGTATTAAGTCTAAAAAAGTTCATATTGAGCTGAGTGTAACATCTAAGAGGGTTAGATTAAAAATAGTAGATTGTGGTAGTGGAAGATTTAAGATTCCTACAAAGAGAGATGCCTCAAAACTAAACTATCTTGAGGAGTGTGGGCGTGGCTTAAAACTCGCCGTTTTAATGAGTAGCCTAGTCACACTTAAAGGGAGAGCCTTAAGAGTCTATTTTAATAGAAAATAACAAACCTCAAATTGTCAACAAATTTTAAGTAGTTTCAGATAAAATTCCATTTTAAAACAGAGGTTAAGTGATGTCAAAAAAAAGAGTACTTGTTAAATTTTCAGGAGAGGCGTTAGCTGGGGAGAGAAAATTTGGAATTGATACCAAAGTTTTAGACTACATCTCTGAAGAGATAAAATCTCTTGTGGAGTATGGGCATGAGATTGCAATTGTAATCGGAGGAGGCAATATAGTTAGGGGTGTCTCGGCAGCAGCTGACGGAATAATAAAGAGAACAAGTGCTGATTATATGGGAATGTTGGCTACAGTGATAAATGGCATAGCTATCCAAGAGGCTCTGGAGCATAGTGGGCTTGAGACAAGACTAATAAGTGCAATAAGTATGCAGGAGATTGGAGAGCCATTTATAGTAAGAAGAGCCAAAAGACATCTAGAGAAGGGGAGAGTTGTAATATTTGCAGGTGGAACGGGAAGTCCATACTTTACAACAGATACCACAGCCACATTAAGGGCATCGGAGATTGAAGCGGATATATTAATTAAGGCTACTAAGGTTGATGGCGTTTTTAATAAAGACCCAAATAGATTTGATGATGCTATAAAGCTAGATAAGATATCTTATAATCAGGCATTAAGCGAACATATTAAAGTTATGGATGATACCTCAATTGCTCTA
>JAADDP010000013.1 GCA_013153825.1 Campylobacterota bacterium | reverse complement strand
TAGAGCTGTTGATAAGCTTGGAATTAGCAAAGATGATATGTGTGTTGTATCTGGAATTGGGTGTAGTGGTAGATTTAGCTCTTATGTTGATTTTAATACGGTTCACACAACACACGGAAGAACAGTAGCATTTGCAACAGGTGTAAAACTTGCAAACCCTGATAAGCATGTTGTATGTGTAGCTGGAGATGGTGATGCTCTAGCGATTGGAGGAAACCACACAATTCATGGATGTAGAAGAAATATAGATATGACTCTAATCGTTATTCAAAACTTCATCTATGGTCTAACAAACTCTCAAACTTCTCCTACAACTCCAAGAGGTTTCTGGACCGTTTCTCAAAAAGCTGGAAATATAGACCCAACATTTGATGGTTGTAAACTTGCAGAGGCTTCAGGTGCTACATTTGTGGCTAGAGAGAATGTTATATCACCTAAAAAGCTTGAAAAAGTTATTAGAGAGGCAATATCACATAAAGGTTTCTCATATGTTGAGGCTGTATCAAATTGCCATATTAACCTTGGTAGAAAGAATAAGATGCAATCGGCTATGGCTAACCTAGACTGGATAGACTCAATTACAATGCCTAAGAAAAAATGGGATACTCTTCCAGAGGAGGAGAAGATGAACTACCTTCCAACAGGTATCTTAAAGCAGATTAAAGAGCCTGAATATTGTGAGATGTATGATGAGATTAAGAAGGTTCATCAGGGTCAAAGAGGTAAAATTACTCAAGATGACTTTACTAAAAAGATATAGGGGGTTGATATAATGAGTAGAATTGTAATGAGATTTACAGGGGTAGGGGGACAAGGTGTCCTCCTAGCTGGAGAGATTTTCGCCGCTGCTAAGATTAAGGGTGGGGGATATGGAATAAAGACTGCTACATATACATCTCAAGTTAGAGGTGGACCAACAGTCGTTGATATTCAACTAGATGATGAAGAGATTTGGTATCCATATGCGATTGATGGTCAAATCGACTTTATGCTATCTGTTGCAGATAAGAGTTATCAGCTATTTAAAGATGGGGTTGCAGAGGGTGGAACAATTGTAATTGAGCCAAATCTAGTATTCCCAACTGATGAGGATAGAAAAAAGTGGAATATAGTTGAAATCCCTATTATTACCATTGCTAAAGAGGAAGTTGGAAATGTTATTACCCAATCTGTTGTTGCACTTGCAATAGCAAATACAATTATGAGTGCTATAGATGAGCAACTTCTAATTGATACAATGCTTAGTAAGGTTCCAAAAAAGGTTCATGAGGCTAACCTAAAAGCCTTTGAACTTGGAAAGAAATATGCTCTAGAGTCCATAAAAAAATAAGATAACACCACCTAAAGAGGTGGTGACTTAGCTCCATCTATATACTCCATATCAATCTTTTAATAAATAATAAGCTTCATATTTTATAAAAATTTGTTATAATCAAAAAAATTAATATTTTATTAAAAAATAAGGAGATATCTAAATATTCATGAAATATATAGCATCTATTTTAATTACAACATCTCTACTTCTATCAACCGTATATGAGGATGGTGAGGATAAATCTATAGAGAGGTGGGAGGCATTTAATGATGGCGACTCAATAATTAAAAATATCTATGATGAGGATAGGAGAAGTAGAGTCATATTTTTAAAGGGAAAATCTATAAAAGATGGATTTATGCTTAAGATGGAGAGAAACTCAAAAGTTTGGTGTAAAGGTAATGGTAAGTATATTGAGTGGAGTATGCAGACAAATGGCGACTTTGTAATTCTTGTAAGTCTGCAGACAAAAAATGGACATAGATATCTGGTATATACATCGTCTGATGAGAATGGCAATGGATATTTTGGACTTGGAAATAGTACAACGGATGGAAAGTGGCACAGCTTCAAGAGGGATTTAAATTTAGATTTAAAAAAACATGAGTTAGATAATGATATTATAGCCGTAGATACATTTTTTGTTAGGGGAAGAGAGGTGAAGGTTGATGATATAAAGATTGTTGGAGATAAAAAGATAGCATCCAAAGATGTAAATAGCAGCAAAAAGAGGAAGAGGGTCTATAAACCTAAAAATTGTAAAATATATGTTCCAAAGGTCTATAGAACTGAAAAAAGTGTTAAAAATGATGTTACACCTCCGACAATAGAGCTAAAGGGGAAACGGCGACTATATATATCTCTAGGTAGTGAGTATCAGGAGCTTGGAGCTACGGCGAAAGATGATGTTGATGGAAATTTAGATGTTGAGATATCGTCAGACATAGATACAAATAGAGCTGGAACATATACAATCTTTTATATGGCAAAGGATAGGGCAGGAAATACATCAATAACAACAAGAATTGTAAATGTTAAGGGTGGTGCATTCTCATCAAGGAGAGCAGAACCTATAGTTACCCCTAAACCATCTCCTAGAGTAAGAGCAACGCATATACCAACTCTACCACCCACACCCCCCAAATTAAATGGACATAGATTAAATTTTAATATGCCCCAAGAGGATTTGGAGGAGCTTATGTCTCAAGATTGAGATAGATATAATCTCTATGGGGTGAAATCTACCATCTCATAGGTTTTGAGTTCATCTGAGTATATCTATACTTTGATGCACCATTGAATATATTCCAACTTAAAAATGAGAATGAAACTGTCCATAGTGTATATGTAAATGGCTCTAAAGATTTATATAGTGTAGATATAAGCAGTAGTGTAACGGATACCATATGTATATAGAAATGTATCTTTGCCATTTTTGGCTTGATGACCTCATGCATCATTGGTGCTTTCATATACCCTTGAGATGATAGATGAAACCATACCAAGAATGGGATAATCTTATATACCATTGAGAATATTACACTTAAACTAAAAGATATAAAAAGCATATATGTGAGATATATATAGTCAAAATAGAGAGAGACTCCAAATAGGATTAAGGTTCCCATGGCAAAACGCCAAAACCAGACGGTAGCATCACTCGTAGGTCTTCTCCTCTTATAGAGTAGATATAGAGTGGCTATAGAGTATATAATCAGTAAAGCTCCAACAACCTCATCAATATATGAATTTAAAAATAGCTCTATTGATATAAGTGCAAATAGTATTACAATTAGATATTTATATAGTATATCAGGATACTTAGGAGTTACAAAGAACATCTCAACCACCTGAAAGGATATAGCTATTATGAGGAGAGTTACCCACCCAATAGAGCCAAATGAGTAGTGGAACTCTCTAAGTCTATCAAAATTGTATATTGTATCTATAGAACCCGATAGAGTTATAACCATTATAGCCCCAAATAGAATGGTTATGGCAAAGGCAACAAGTGCAAAAGCCATACCTTTCGATGTATTTGAGTGGGTTTTAACCTTCAGTAACTCCCTCAACATCAGATATACCCCATAAAGTAATCCACCTCCAAGTATAATGGCAGTTGATATATAGGCGATACTATTAGATGTGTAGAATGCTATGGCCTGAATAAATACCCCCAATATCAATAACCCATTTACAATAAGAGATTTTCTATTTGGAACTCTTATTACAACTCCTGCCAATACAGGTAACATCTGAAATAGTGCTCCTATCATAAACGATGCCTCAACACCTAGAAAGAGAAAATGGGTTGCAATCAACTCTCGAGAGTAGTCCGATATATCAAATATCCCAAAGGATGTAACAAGTAGGAAAACTCCCAATAATATCCCGAATATAGCACCAGTGATAAAAAACCTGATTACAACTGCTATTGGAGGAGCCTGTTCCAACATTAATCCTCCACCCTGATTAAACATCTAACATCTCCTTTAAATCTATACCTCTATTTTTAGATATAAGAATGTGCCACACTCCATCTCTCTCCTCTGATATATAGGAGTACCCCTTAACCTTAGCCACCTCCAATAGGGGAATGGGATTTTTTCTATGGAGCATATACAAAAACTCACCCTCTATCATCTGCTGTAGATGGTTTAATGCAAGTTGTAGAGGAGTTGGATGCTCCATATCCCTCGCATCTAACTCTATCCTTTTCAAAATGAAATCTCTCTCATCTTTGAAATTAACTCATCTTTTTCCTCTTCAGGTATAACTCTATCACACATGGCATATAGCATCTGCTCCTCCTTCATATTGTGCTGTTGAAGTAAAATCATCATAGATTCAGATAATGATAGATAATCATCTCTCTTTTTCTCCTCTATAGCCTCTGCCATCTTTGCAAATAGACCTCTAACCTGCTCATGTTCAAATATCATAACTCTAGTTGGTCCCTCTGTACTTCTAGTCAACTTCTCAAACTCTGGGAATAGAATCTCCTCTTCTCTTTTAAAGTGTGATAGTGTCTCATTCGAGAACTCTATAAACCTCTTCTCTGCCTCCTCCCAACTGTTATCTATCACAGCTCTCTCTGCATCACTAAAAATCTCATCGCAATCTCTATGTTCGCCTCTTAAATAGCCTGTAATGTTCATCTTCTTTCCTATATTTAAAATTAAACACAATTATATTCGATTAAAAATAAGAGTTATAAGAAATATTTGAGAACTATCTAAAATATTTAAGATTAGATATATCTAATTCCCACTTTATTAGATTAATTATATAATGGTGATAGTAGACCATAATATAGGAGAGTGGCTATTTGCCAGATTTTTTATGAGATTAGATTTACACAACCACACAACTAGATGTAACCATGCAACAGGCTCAATAGATGAGTATATAAAAAGAGCTATAGATTTAGGGATAGATATCTATGGCTTTAGTGAACATGCCCCAATTAAGGGTGGATTTGATAGTAGATATAGATTGAGCGTAGATGACCTAGATGAGTATGAGAGAGATATCCTAGATGCTAGAGAGAGATATAAGGATAATATAGATATTCGACTAGCCTATGAGGTAGATTTTATAGCTGGATACCTAGAGGATAGAGTGATAGAAGCAGATGTTGACTACCTAATTGGCTCAATACACTTTATTGATAGATGGGGCTTTGATAACCCAGAGTTTATTGGAGGGTGGAGTAGTAGAGATATTAATGAGGTCTGGGAGGAGTATTTTAGTGCTGTTAGGGCTATGGCAGATAGTGGACTATTTAACATAGTTGGACATTTAGACCTAATTAAAATCTTTAAGTTTATGCCAAAAAGGGATATAAGATTAATTGCAAAAGATGCACTTATGGCGATAAAAAAATCGAATATGGCACTAGAGTTAAATAGTGCTGGATATAGAAAACCGATAGAGGAGCCATATCCATCTAGAGAGTTGCTTGAGGTAGCATATGAGCTAGATATTCCTATTACATTTGGTTCAGATGCCCACTCAATAGAGCAGATAGGCTCTAGATACCGAGATATAATTGATTTAGCAAAGAGCATAGGTTATAGTAAAGCTGTTTCATTTAAACATAAAGATAGAGAAGTGTTTGAGATTTAATCAGAAAAATATATACTTTTTTAAAAAAATGCGATAAAATCGGAATGACTTAAAATTTTAGGAGATATATAGATGGGTAAATTCGTAAATAATATCGATGAGTTCTTCAAATTCTGTGAGGAAAATGAAGTAGAGTTTGTAGATTTCAGATTTACAGATATTAAAGGTGCTTGGCATCATATCACATATAGAATGAGTGCAATAGATGCAGAGACACTAGAGCGTGGACTTCCATTTGATGGCTCTTCAATTGAGAATTGGCAACCAATCAACGAATCTGATATGATTTTAAAGCCTGATGTTCCAACAGCATTCCTAGACCCATTCACAGCAGACAGCACAGTTGTAGTAATTTGTGATGTATATGACATCTATAAAAATGAGCTATATGCTAAGTGTCCAAGAAGTATTGCTAAAAAGGCTCTAAAGGTTCTAGAGGATAAGGGTATTGCAGATGCTGCATACTTTGGACCAGAAAATGAGTTCTTTATATTTGATGATGTAAAAATTTCAGATGCTGATAACCATCAGATGTTTAAGGTAGAGAGCGATGAGGGTCACTGGGCAGATAGTAGAGATTATGGTGATGTTGGAAATATGGGGCATAGACCAAGAATTAAGGGTGGATATTTCCCTGTAATGCCAACAGATAGCATGGTGGACTTAAGAGCTGAAATTATGCAGGTTCTTGAAGATGTTGGAATTGAGGTAGTTCTAGGACACCATGAAGTGGCACAGGCTCAAGGTGAGATTGGAGTTGTATTTAGCGACATAATTACAGCTGCTGATAATGTTCAAAAGTATAAGTATGTTGTAAAGATGGTAGCTCACCTAAATGGAAAAACAGCTACATTTATGCCAAAGCCAATCTATAATGATAATGGAAACGGAATGCACGTTCACCAATCTCTATGGAAAAATGGAAAAAACCTATTCTATAAAGAGGGAGAGTATGCAAACTTAAGCAAAACAGCACTAGATTATCTAAGTGGAATTTTCCAACATAAAGAGGCAGTAGCATCATTTACAAACGCTTCTACAAACTCATATAAGAGACTACTACCTGGTTTTGAAGCTCCTAGAATTTTAACCTACTCTAGCCAAAATAGAAGTGCAGCTTGTAGAATTCCATATGGTGCTGGTGAAAAATCTACAAGAATTGAGACGAGATTCCCAGATAGCACATCTTGCCCATACTTAGCATTTGCTGTATTGATGATGGCTGGACTTGATGGAATTGAGAAGGGTGGATATAAGCTAGTTGGCCCAATTAATGAAGACCTATTTGAGTGGTCAAGAGATGAGTTAAAAGAGAGAGGTATTCCTGAGCTTCCAAACTCATTTAGAGATGCACTAGAGGGGCTTGAGAGAGACCATGACTTCCTATCTCCAATTATGACAGATGAGTTTATAAAAACATATATAGATTATCAGTTTGAGAGACATGTTATCCCTGTAGAGGGGAGACCAACTCCTTATGAGTATATCTCTACATACTCTTGCTAA
>JAADDP010000032.1 GCA_013153825.1 Campylobacterota bacterium | reverse complement strand
ATTGTGATAAATCATAATCTTTCTACACTCTATCCCATCTAACCATATTGAGAAGTCATAATATATAGAGTAGTGAACCAGCAATATCTGATTTCTATTTGACCTATCTATCTTCTTATAAGAGAGAACTCTATCTCCCAATATATCCTCAATATTCTCTGCATATATATTTGATATAAACCCTAAGCTTCTCAATATCCTCTGGAGATAGAACATTCCATTTCCAACTCCATCTCCACTTAAAGCTGAAGGGGAAAATTGATGTATCTCTACCATACTATTTATATCCTACTATCGAGTAGTCCTGTGCCTTTGTCGAGGCAGATATTAAGTTATTTAAATCTTCACCATTTGGGATATCTACAAATAGTGGCTCTTTTATAGGGTGTAACCTATGAACTTTTACATCTCTAAAACCCCTATTTTGAGCTAAAAACTCTAATGTTACAGGAGGAATTGGATTTTTATGTGTAGGGTCTGTATAAAAGGAGCATGACCCCACCACTATATTTTCTGGATTTGGGGTCTCAAATATTATCAATCCACCATCTCTTAAAACTCTATAAGACTCATCAAATAGCTCTATAAGCACTTTAAATGGGAGATGCTCAACTATATGAAATCCTGTAATTACAGATACAGAACTCTCATCTAAAGATTTCAGAAACTCTATTCCATCCTGCTCCATAACATCTAAATTTAGTGCTTTAGACTCTTGAACCATTAATCTATTTAAATCAACTCCTTCTGCTCTAAAGCCACTCTCTCTTAAGAGTTCTAACCACTCCCCTCTACCAGAGCCTATATCTATAATTAGCTCCTGCTCCTTTACTTTTATAACACTCTCCACCATTGGAAGATAATAGCTCTGCCTCTCTTTAATATCCTCTCTTGAACCTCTAAATCTATCCTCAAAAGATATGTATAAATCATCTAAATAGTGATTCTGCTCCCTCTTTATCTCCTCTAGCATCTTAAAGTTATTATCATTACTCTCTATACTCTTAACTAAGTTTGATAAACTATTTTCAATCTCTGTAAGTTGTCCTCTAAATCTTCTCAATTCAACTATAGAAAACTCTAAATTATCTACTCTATCTCTAATCTTATAAATCTTACCATTTAAACTATTCTGGATAGTATTCATTTTACTATCCAAAACTCTTATACTATCTTGAATATGCTCTATTTTACTATTCTGATTATTCAAATTAAAAAAATAGTTAGCCTCAAACCTATTTACCCTCTCCATAAATCTTGGAAGCATTAAGAGTTTTACAAATAGACCCAATATTGGAATACGACTTAGAGTTGAAAAGATAAATCTACTCTTAATACCTGATATCTGAACGCCCTTATCCCTACCCTCTCTAGAGTACCTAACCATAACGATAATATCTGTCTTTGTACGTCTACCACTCCTAAGTAGATTTAACTTATCCTCTAAAGCCTCACTCTCAATCTCTCTCAAGAGAACTCTCTTATATAGGTTCTCCAAAAACTCTACATCATGATACTTTGTAAAATCATCTATAGTGTATATTGCTCTCCCTCCCCTCTTACTCTTCAGCTTTGATGGCAAATCATCTAAATCTTTAACTACTCCCTCTATCCTATCCATTAATAGAGTCTTATCTATCTTTTGACTATCAATCTCAAACATCGAATCGACTCCACACTAGAGATTTAAAATCTCTCCATTATAGAAGTGTATCTGCTCAACTCCAACAATCTCGGCACCGAAGCTATCAGAGGCTATAATATATCTCTCCTCATCTAATCTACTCAACTCTATATCATCTCTATTCCTGTTTAAATATAGAGTATCTATACCATCTCCACCATCAATATGGTCAAAGCCACCATTTCCTATGAATATGGCATCATCCCCAGCACCACTGCTGATGAGGTTATCAACCTCATTATCCATTATAGTATCATTCCCACTCCCACTATTTATATTCTCTATGATGACCCCCTCTGCTATTGAGAAGTTATCTACACCTGTGTAGAGTAGATTATCGTTATATAGTAGAGTTATCTTATCGGCAATCCAACTATCTACATCTGATTGATTTACCCCTTTGGAGTGTACATCCTCCTGATGTATCTCTATAATCTCATCTAAAGTGTGTACATCAACGCTATTGATTGAGCCTCCTCTCATATCTAAAACTGTATATCCATCTGTATCCGATAAATCTATGGTATCCACACCACCAGCATCCCATATAGTCTCTACCTTGTAGTCCCCGTAGCTCAATCTGTATATGTCATCTCCACTTCTATACTCCCTGTTGACCCCATATATAGATTGTAGAGTGGCGATATCATATATCGAATATAGCTCAGGATATGCTATATCTAAATCCATAACTACACCATCGCTCTCAACATCAATTACAGGAATAATATCACTCTCCGGATAGTATGACATAACCGTATGGTTCACATCATCAAACTCTTGAGGAAGATATGGTGGAGCTGTACCATCTCCATAGTCTGAAGGGTGCTTTAGACCCAATGCGTGACCAAGCTCATGAGCTATGGTTGTCCAACCACCTTCTCCCCTCTCAAGACCATAATTTCTTGTATCTGAGTTGAAGTCGGTGGATAGAAATACATCTCCTCCATAGTCTGGCTCATCTGATGGGTAGAATGAGTAGCCAGACACCCCATCATTCATATCCACCAGATTATATCTAATATCCCCATCACTATTAACCTCAACAAGCTTAATATCTATTAGATTATTCACCTCAGATGTAACCTCTCGAACTGTATCCTGTTGCTCTCTATTTAGAGGCTCCCAACCTATATCTTCGCCATCTTCATCATAGCTATCTGGAATTGTCTGGTTAAAGCTAAAAGTGACAACATCTCTATCCCAATGGTATGTTGAGTCGAGTGCCTCTATAGGCATAGTATCAAAATCCAACTCACCAATACTGTAATTGTGATATGATAACTTATCTCTATCTATCTCTATAGTATCTATAGATTCTGAAGAGGAGCTATCTTGACCATCTGATGGTTCATCTCTAGTAGTATTATCGCCCTCACCCTCTTCATCACCATCTATAATCTCCATTACACTATCTCTATCTACCCTATCAATCTCACTCAAGATATCTATGGCATCATCTCTACCCTTCAACATATCTATAACATCCACAACCTCATCAACACTGGAGTCATCTGATGTCACATCTGCAATTACATTTATTGATGCGTTATATGCTGGGTCTCTCTCTAGAGAGGCTGGACTATTTGGGTCTGTATCTGAATCTAAATTTGTCTCATCTCCAAAAGTATCTATATAGTATAATGATACATCTATCTTATTCTCCAGATATGCCTGTCTATCAAGAGCTAAATCTATCTCATCTTGAGAGAGAGAGCTATATTGAGAACTCTCTGGGTCAAAATCTAGAGCTAGAGATACAAAATCTGCTACCATATCTGAACGGCTAACCCCATCATCTAGTAGAGATACCCAGTAATCTACTCCTGAGCCATCTCCTACACCACCCAATATATTTCCATATATGGACTCTACAAACTCCCTATTTGAGAGACCATCGTATAGATTATGAAATTTAGGTTGAGATGCAAACCCTGAGGATAGCTCCTTTATAGCCCTATCATCTCCAAGCTCTTCAGCTCTACTCTCCCAGTAATCCAATCCAGCCTTATCTGGTGCTCTATTAAAAAATGCTATATATAATCCAGCTACCTTCTCCCTAGTTGTTGCCATAAATTCTCCTATAAAATATATTAAACTCTTCTCAACTCAATCCTCGGCTCCAACCTACATATACCTATAAAGAGATTACCCTTTACCCCTGCAATCTCAAACTCACAAGCATTATCTACCCAGTGAACACACTCCTCTAGATGGTCAAAAGATGAGTGGATAGCAGTTGTTAGGCTATACTTTCCAACTCCAATATTCATATCCATATCAAACTTGCAGATATAGCTATACCCCTCCTGAAAGCTAAACTCCAAATTGTGATGTTTACTATTTGTGCCAAAGATATCTTGTCCAAATCTATCTCTAACTATTATACCAATAGTCATATTTGATAAATCTTTTTTAGATTCTATTTTTATATTCACTTCAGCCCTCTCACCAGAGCTTATAAGATTGGATTTTGACTCAACTCCCCTCACCGATACATCTAAAATCTGAATATCCATAGTTCCAAAAGAGCCATTATCTGCCGTTATAACTCTATCTCCACTATCATTTACTTTAGATATCAAGAAGTTGTAGTTACTTATAACCCTATCTGGCTCCCCCTCATCTATAACCTCTCCTCTATTTAATAACAGAACCCTATCACACAAAATTTTTAATGAGTTTAAGTCATGAGATACATATATAATACTCATATTCTGCTCTTTTCTATCTCTTAAAACCCTCGTGCATTTTGCACTAAAGTGGGCATCTCCCACACTTAGAGCCTCATCTACAATTAAAATTTCAGGATTAGAGAATATTGCAATGGAGAATGCCAACCTCATAGACATCCCAGATGAGTATGTAACGATAGGCTCATATATATACTCTCCAAGTTCACTAAACTCTATAATATCATCTATCTTACTATCTATCTCACCTCTACTCATCCCAATTAGAGTACCATTTAGGTATATATTCTCATATCCACTCATCTCTGGATTAAAACCTGTTCCAAGTTCAAGAAGGGCTGTTACCCTCCCACGCCGTATAACCTCTCCAGCTGTTGGCTCAATTACACCTGCAATTATCTTTAGAATAGTCGACTTTCCTGCCCCATTCATCCCAATAATTCCAAGGGTTTCACCCCGAGATAGCTCAAATGTTATATCTCTATTTGCTATAAACTCCTTATGGTATCTCTTTTTTAAAAAAATCTCTTTCAACCTATCTATACTATTCTTGTATATCTTATATACCTTAGTTACCCCTCTAACCTCTAAAATGCTATCTCTCATATTATATCCTTAATGGTAGAGACCATCTTCTTATATAGATATATAGCCACAAGTAGAGTTATAATAGAGATTGAACCAATTAAGAGAAAATCTTTTATAGCTGGAGCTTTTGAGTAGAGGAATATATCTTGATAGAGCTTTACAAAGTGGTAGAATGGATTAAACTCCAAGATAGCAGGATATCTATCTGCTACCATATCGCTTAAATAGATTATTGGAGTCGCCCAGAACCAGAGCTGGGTTAAGATTGGGATAACCTCCTTTAGGTCCTTAAAAAATGGTGTAAATAGGGCAAAGATAACACCAACTCCAAGTGCAAATATAGTCTGCATCAACATAATTGGGATTAGATATAGAAATGTGGCTGTTATTGGGTGGGATACAATCACCAAAAAGATAATTGCTAAGACCATAGATATTGCAAATAGAAAGAACTCACTCAAAATTACACTTATCATAAATGTATAAATTGGAATGTTTATCTTCTTGATGAGGTGAGCCTTCTCAAAGAAGATTGTATTTAATCTCATAATAATTGTGCTAAAAGATGTCCAAGCAAATAGTCCAGATATTAGATATATACTATATGAGTAGCTATTATCTATGATGTTTAACTTCATCTTCATAAAGTCGGAGAATATTACAGTGTAGATGAAAATCATTACAAGGGGGGAGAGAAGATACCAGAATTGACCCAAACTTGTGCCGACATACCTCTCCTTAAACTCCCTCTTAGCAAACAAAAAAGATTTTAAGAGATTCTCAAACAACCCTATTCCCTATTGAAATCATCTTCAACTCTTACAATATCATCTTCTTCAGTATACTCTCCAACTTGAGCCTCTATCAACACAACAGGAATTTTTCCCTCATTCTCCAATCTATGAACCTCTCCCATCTTTATGTAGGTTGACTCATTTGGTCTAACTAGATATCTACTATCTCCAACTGTAACTGTAGCTGTCCCAGATACCACAATCCAATGCTCATTTCTATGAAAATGTTTCTGTAGAGAGAGCCTTCTCTCTGGCTTTACAACAATTCTCTTTATCTTATATCCAGACTCATCAACTAAAACTTCATATGTTCCCCAAGGTCTATGCACCTTCAATTCAGAGTTTAAAATTGAGAGTTGAGAGTTACCTTTTAATATATTTACAACCTCCTTAACCCTCTGACTCTCACCCCTCTTAGATATGAGCAGAGCATCTTTGGTATCCACCACAATAAGATTATCTAATCCAATAGTTGCAATAGTCTTATCTCTACTATCACTATAGTAAAAGTTATTGGAGCAATCTATCTCAATAGCCTCTTTTGAGCCAATCTCCTCCACCAAACTATCAAAACTTCCTAAATCTCTCCACTCAATATCACTTGGAACGACCTTTACTCTACTGCTCCTCTCCATAACAGCATAATCTATACTATCTTCTGGAATTGCATCCATAGCCTCTTTAGATACTCTAACTGGATTATCCCCTCTAGCACTCTCAAATGCACTAAGTGCCATACTATATATCTCTGGAGAATGCTCCTTCAGCTCATCTAAAAATACTCCTGCTCTAAACATAAACATACCTGAGTTCCAGTAGTAGTTACCACTATTTAGATACTCTCTTGCCGTTTCAATATCTGGCTTCTCATGAAAAGCTAAAACATCTTCTCCATCTGCTTCAATATATCCAAATCCAACCTCTGGAGATGTTGGAGTAATTCCAAATGTTACAAGATAGTCCCCCTTAGCCAACTCTTCAGCCCTACCTAAAACCTCTAAATATCTATCCTCTCTCTTTATTAGATGGTCTGATGGAGTTACTAATACTATCTCATCTCTATCTAGTGCAAAACAGCTTAGAGCTATTGCTGGAGCTGTATTCTTTGCAATCGGCTCTAATAGAAATTTAGAGTTTAATGTTGAGCCAAAGTTATCCTCTATCTGGTCTAATGCAGTAAAATAGTGGTCTATATTTGATACAATTA
>JAADDP010000165.1 GCA_013153825.1 Campylobacterota bacterium | reverse complement strand
GTAGTATATGAGCAGGTGGAGTTTTTTAAGTCTCTCTACTACTATCTAGATTGGAGCGTAAATATAGAGAGCTTGACTATTGAGTCAAACAGTGGAGCTTTTAGTAGAATTGTATATAATCTACTCAGTAACAGCTGTAAGTATAATGTGAGAGGTGGTTTTATAAGGGTATATAGTGGAGAGGGGTCACTAACCATTCAGAATAGCAGTTACGGAATAAGAGAGCCATCTAAGATATTTAACCGTTTCTACAAGGAGGGGGATAGAGGATTGGGAATGGGGTTACATATTGTGGATAAGTTGAGTAGAGAGTTAAATATAACTCTCAATTTGAGTGTAGATAGTGAAAATATTGTGACTGTCACACTCAAGTTTTAGACTAGACCCTTCTCCTCTTAACCAGAGCCTCATGCCCATAGAGTGATATATATACTCTCGACATAGCAATTAGAAATGATGTTATTGCCGGCCCCAAAATCATACCCCAGAAACCGTAACTGCTCATACCTGCCAATATGGAGAAGAATATTAGTAGCTCATTTATCTTAACGGAGCTTTTCAAAATATTATCTTTTATATACTTAATAATTATCGGCTTTATAAATGTATCTGCAATTATAGATATTATCACTATAGAGTAGAGGGCTATAAATATTCCAGCATTTGCATTTATATTACTCCAAGTAAATAGTGATAGAGGTATCCATACCACAGCTCCACCAATTATCGGTATTAGAGATGAGAAGCCATATATTATTCCAAATAGAAGCCCATCCAATCCGAAGAAGCTCACCATTGTACCAAATAGAATACCCTCAAATATTGCAGTTACAAGTATAGAGTAGAATACTATCTCCATAGTGGATGATATCTCAGTAAGAATTCTATTCCCCTCCTCATCATCCATCGGTAGGAAGTTCTTAATTGTTCTAAATAGCTTCTCCCCATTTAGGTTCAATATGAAGTAGAATATTATTACGAATAATATATTCTTCACAAAGCTGAAGCTTTGAGTCCCAGCCTTTGTGATTGTCGTCGTATACTCCTTTATAAGCTCCAGAACCTTCTCATCAGTCAAATTCTCCCCAACCCACTCATTCAACATAGGGATATTCTCAGATATAGATAGTAACTTGTTGGTTATCTTAGTTATTATTGAAGCATCTATTGTTGGGAGATACTTTGCACCAGCTGTGGCAATATACATAATTGGGATAAATATTATGATAAATAGCATCATGGTTAAGATGGTGGCAGATATCTGCTCCGATGACAACTTAAATGTTATACTCTTATGTATATTTGCTGTAGCCATTGTGAGTAGTAGAGCCACCGATATTGATAGTATAAATGGCTTATATATTGAGTATGCCCCAATTAGAGCCGAGACAAATAGTATAGCTATTATGTAGTCTGCCTTTCTCATCATGGCTCTACTCCCCCACTCAATCTAAACTCTCTATATGCCCTCTCCGTAGCAACTCTACCCCTTGCTGTCTTCTCTATATACCCATTTGCAATCAGGTATGGTTCAATAACATCCTCAATTGTCCCCTCATCCTCACTCAATATTGCCGATATAGTCCCTAGCCCCATCGGTTTACCCTTAGCAGATAGAAGTAGCTCTATAAGCTTAATATCCTGCTCATCAAATCCAACCTCATTGACACCAAGTTGAGATAGGGCATATTTTGCCCTCTCCAGCTCTATTATATCCTCATTTGCCACCTCTGCGAAGTCTCTGACCCTTCTAAGCAGTCTAAGTGCCACCCTTGGGGTACCTCTACTCCTCTTTGCAATCTCAAAAGATGCCTCCTTGGTTGTCCTCTTATTTAACTTTATAGATGCCAACTCTACAATCTTACTCAACTCCTCTGGAGTATAGAATTTCATTCTGAAGTGCATACCAAACCTCTCTCTAAGTGGATGGGACAACATTCCTGCCCTCGTTGTAGCACCTATTAGAGTGAAGCGTGGGAGGTCTATCTTCACAGTCTGAGCAGATGGGCCAGAGCCAATTATGATATCTAATCTAAAATCCTCCATTGCTGAGTATAGTATCTCCTCAATAGCTAGACTCATTCTATGTATCTCATCGATAAAGAGTATCTCCCCCTCTTCAATATTTGTCAATATGGCAGCTAGGTCACCAGCTCTCTCTATCATTGGGGCAGATGTCGTTCTTATGTGGCTCCCCATCTCATTTGCCACAATATTTGCAACAGTAGTCTTTCCAAGACCAGGAGGTCCAAAGAATAGTATATGGTCTAGAGCCTCCCCTCTTCTTCTACTAGCCTCTATAAAAATCTTTAAATTCTTCTTTATATGCTCTTGACCTATATACTCACTCCATGAAGATGGTCTCAGAGACAGCTCCTCAATACTCTCACCCTCAAACTTCTCTATATCTACAACTCTTCTCATATCTTAATAGATAAACTCCCTACTTGGAAATCTCTCACTCTTAACATCATCTACAAATCTATCCATTGCTCCTCTAATAAGCTCTGCACCATTTAGATATCTCTTCACAAATTTAGGTTTAAACTCCTCAAATATTCCAAGCATATCGCTCCAGACTAGAACCTGTCCATCTGTATATCTACCAGCTCCAATACCGATGGTTGGGATAGATACTGCCTCAGATATTCGCTCTCCAGCCTCCTCCTTTACACCCTCAACAACCAGTGCAAAGGCTCCTGCATCCTCGATAGCTTTAGCATCATCTATTAGAGTCAGAATATCCTCTTCACTCTTACCTCTAACCCTATAGCCACCATCGCTTCTAAGAAATTGAGGCATAAGCCCTATGTGACCCAATACAGCTATAGAGTTTTTTGTGAGTGCTTCGATTACATTAGCTCTATCTCTTCCACCCTCAACCTTGACCGCTTGGGCATCGGTCTCCTGATATACTCTTGAACCATTTCTAACGGCATCTATCTCATTTGTATATGAGCCGAAAGGCATATCAAAGACTATCAATGGCAAATCTGCACCTCTCGATACAGCTCTAGTGTGGTAAATCATCTGCTCTACCGTTGCACTTAAAGTATCCCTCTCCCCCAGAAAACTCATATTTAAACTATCTCCAACCAGTATCATATCGACACTCTCATTGAATAGTTTAGCAAAGAGAGCATCATATGCTGTCACCATAACAATCTTCTCTCTACCCTTCATTTTTAAAATTTTATTGACAGTAACTCTCTTTAAAACTTTTTTAGTTTGAATGCTCATAAGCTATAAACCTTTATAAATAGTCTAATTAATTTTAAGTATAATACCAATTATATTTTATAAAAGAGTTTATATTGAAAAATTTAGTTGCATATATTACTACCGGTTACCCCTCTCTAGATTTTACTATAGATTTAGCATTTAGTTTAAAAGAGGCTGGTGTCGACACATTAGAGTTGGGTATCCCATTCTCCGACCCAGTTGCCGATGGTCCCATTATTGAGGAGGCGAACTTAAGGGCTCTGGAGGGGGGGTTTAAGATGAGAGACCTATTTGAGGTATCTGGAAGGGTAGCTTCCGAGATAGATACCCTCTTTATGGGTTATTTCAATCCATTCTACCACATTGGAGTGGACAGGTTTATCGCAGATGCCAAGAGAGATGGGGTATCTGGGTTTATAATTCCCGATTTACCATATGAGGAGGCGAAAGAGTATAAGAGTCAAATAGAGAAGGAGGGTCTAGCACTAATAGATTTTATTGCACCTACAGACCCAAAGAGAAGAGTAGAGAAGATTGTGAATGGTTCTAAAAAGTTTATATATCTTGTTGCATATGCTGGAATTACAGGGGCTAAACAGAGAGAGAATTTAGATAGGATAGTGTCAGATATTAGAGAGTTTAGCGATACACCAATATATGTAGGTTTTGGCGTAAATGAGAAGAGTGCAAAGGAGAGAGCAAAGGGGGTTGATGGCGTAATCGTAGGTTCAGCATTTATAAAAATTTTACTTGATGATAGGCTATCAAATACCCAGAAAATAGATAATATATCGAAAGTGGCAAAGAGTATAAAATATCAAATCAACGAATAATCAACAATCATATGCTATTATGTTAATATGTTGAAAACTATATGAAAAATTTAATGTTAGGATTGTACTATGAGAAATCAAACGGCTTTAGAAGAGTTAACTGCAAAGGTGCTATTACTAGTTGAGAAGTATAATAAGACTAAAGATGAAAATGAGAAATTAGTAAGTGAGCTACAGAAATTGAGAAAGATAGTAGAGGAGCAGAAGTTAGAGATTATGAGACTTAAAGAGGAGGAGGAGCTGAAGAATATGGAGATTGAAGATATCACAAGAAAAATTTCAAAACTTTTAGCTTAAAATATCCTTTATAACTTCAGAGCAGATTACAAGTCCAAAGGCTCCCGTTACCCCAACGAAAGAGCCTCCTTTTGAAGAAATATCTGGCTCTGAAGAGAATACAACCTTAAAATTTTTATTAAATCCCAC
The DNA here is from genome assembly GCA_013153825.1 of Campylobacterota bacterium. Lineage (GTDB taxonomy): Bacteria > Campylobacterota > Campylobacteria > Campylobacterales > Sulfurovaceae > UBA1140. Next base: position 2,525 of record JAADDP010000165.1, on the reverse strand, counting down.
CTTTCTAAGTTCACTTCGAATTTTTCTAGCCAGTCGATTTCCGTGAGTTTTCCATATTGATGCCACCTCAATCTTGGAGCTATCTACCCTATTTGCAGAACCAGCAGACATTATCAACTTACTGTATGTCCTCTTTGCAATCTCAATCTTAACGGCTGTAGTATCTAAACTATCTATGACAAAATTGAATGGTTCAAAGTCAAAACTATCTACCCACTCAATATCGACTCTCCTGTTTATGGTTTTTATTGATGGATATAGCTCCTTAAAGATATCAACCTTAAACTCTCCAACCCTATCTGAACCAATCTGCCTATTTCTATTTGTCTCATCAAACTTATCATAATCTACAATGGTTATATCAGATACCCCTGAACGGTAGAGGCAATCTAGTAGATATGAGCCTACACCTCCAACTCCTAAGATTATAACCTTTATATCTTTAACCCTTCTAAATCCATCCTCTCCAAATAGCTCTCTACATCTCTGAAATCTCACTCGATAATCTCCTCTACTTTCAACTAACAGATGATATACTAATTTAAATTAAGATTTAAAGGATTACCAAGTGATAGTAATTCCAGCAAGGGTTGAGTCAAGTAGATTTCCAAAGAAGGTGTTGGTTGAGATTGGAGATATACCTATGGTTATAAGGACTGCTCAAGTAGCTCGAGAGGTTGATGATGTGGTTATAGCTACAGACTCTCGAGAGGTTCTATATGTGGCAGAGAGGTATGGATTTAAGTCAATATTGACATCAGATAGCCACAACTCAGGAACAGATAGGGTCTATGAGGCTGTAACCAGATTGAACCTAAAGGGTGATGAACCAATATTGAACCTACAGGCCGATGAGCCATTTATTGAGAGGCATCTTCTGGAGCAGGTTATGGAGTTGACTCTAAAAAATAGAGATAGGGGGGATATCCTAATAAACTCATGCTATAGGGAGATTAGCGATATAGAGGCTGAAGATGCAAATGTTGTAAAGGTTATAACAGATATTGATGATATAGCCCTCTACTTCTCTAGAGCTAAAATTCCTCTCCAGAGAGATATTGGGGAAGATGTTATATATAAGGGTCATATCGGTCTATATGGCTTCACTAGAGACTCATTAGAGATATTCTGTAGCCTACCCACAGCTCCAATAGAGGCTATTGAGAAGCTGGAGCAGTTGAGAGCCTTACACTTCGGCTATAGGGTAGCTATGGTTAAGGTTCAATCGGAGAGTTTCGGGATAGATACGGAGGATGACCTCAAAAGGGCATTGGATTTTTTTATGATATAATCCGACTCAAAAAGGGTATATCTTTCTATGTATATTTTTGATAGTGTAAAGAGGGAAAAGTTAAAGTTTGAACCGATATTTCCAGATAGAGTATCTATCTACGTCTGTGGCCCAACGGTCTATGATGATGCCCATCTGGGACATGCAAAGAGTGCATTAAGTTTCGATTTGCTATCTAGAACGCTTAGGGAGGCTGGATATAGTGTCACTCTATGTAGAAACTTTACAGATATTGATGACAAAATTATTAAAAAGTTGAGAGATAGTGATATGGAGCTGGTGGAGCTTACATCCTACTACATAGATAGATATCTTGAGGATATGAGAGCATTAAAGGTTATAGATGCCACAATCCAACCTAAGGCTACAGAGTCTATAGGGGCGATAGAGAGTTTTATTCTAAAGCTCATAGATGGAGGGTTTGCCTATAGGGTTGAGAGTGGCGATATATACTTCGATACATCAAAAGATAGAAGTTATGGGACTCTCTCTAGACAGGTTGTAGATGATGATAGTAGTCAGAGTAGAGTAGAGAATAGCTCTCTAAAGAGAAATCAAAAAGATTTTGTGCTATGGAAAGCTTGTCAAGCTGGAGATGATATCTGTTTCAGTAGCCACTTTAGTCGAGGTCGCCCAGGATGGCATATTGAGTGTTCGGCAATGGTTGAGAAGCACTTTAAGGGAGATGGTGAGTTCTCCATAGATATACATGGAGGGGGTGCCGACCTCCTATTTCCACACCATGAGAATGAGTCATCACAGACTAGGTGTGCCACTGGTCATGAGTTGGCTAAATATTGGGTTCATAATGGGTTTGTCCAGATTGATGGGGAGAAGATGAGCAAATCTCTTGGAAATAGCTTCTTTGTTAAAGATGCTCTAAGTGTATATGGTGGAGAGGTTTTGAGAAACTACCTCATATCTATCCACTATAGAAATGATTTTAACTTCAATGAGGAGGATTTAATTGCCTCTAAAAAGAGGCTAGATAGAGTATATAGGCTTAAAAAGAGGGTATATGGGGGTAAACCATCAAGAGAGCCAAATAGAGAATTTAAGAGGCGACTTCTAACTGCTATGGAGGATGACCTAAATATATCGGTAGCACTATCAGTTGTAGATGAGATGGTAAACTATGCAAATGATAAGTTGGATAGAGAGCCGAAAGATAAGGGGTTTAAGAGAGATGTTTTAGCAAATATAGAGTTTATAGATAGGCTTCTAGGCATCGGAG
>JAADDP010000183.1 GCA_013153825.1 Campylobacterota bacterium | reverse complement strand
TTTTAATGTATCTATAGTCTTTTCGGCCTTAACTAAGACAGTCTCAAACTCTCTAAGTTCAATCTCTTTCTTCTTTAATCTCTTTGTCAACTCAGATAACTTCTCATCAAGCTCTCTACACTCTCTATCCCTTTTTTCCTCCAATGAGGCTCTTCTCTTCTCAAGAGTATCTATCCTCTTTAGAAGCTCCTCTTTTATATTCCGACTCTCATCTTGACACTCCTTGAGGAGTCTATTCTTCTCGCTACATCTCTTCTCTAACTTCTCTATCTTTTTACTCTTCTCAAGAGACTCTGAAGCATCAAAATCTGAACTCTTATCTCCAAAAATTGGCTTCTCCCCAACTCCATATAGACTCTCTGCCAAGAGAAAACCTATTGAAAATCCTAGTAGAAGAGCCATAACTAGGCAGAACACCATCTCAGAAACTATCTCTAACACACTATCTCCTTATATCTATATCCACCCTTCTATTTATAGGGCTATATGGATTTTTATCATCAATTAGATTATCCTCCCCATATCCAATCGTCTCAATTTTATACGGTTTGATAAGTCCATTGAGTCTGAGATATCTCTCTACTGCTTTTGCTCTCATCAGGCTCAACTCCCTATTTTTTGCTCTACTTCCACTAGCATCTGTATAACCACTAATTATAATCTCCTTATAACCGGTTAAGCTATTTATATATTTGATAATATCATTTAGACTCTCTTTGCTCTCTTCTGTCATTCTGCTACTTCCACTATAGAAGCTTATTCTATTTCTGCTTAATATATCTGATATCATCTCCCTTACATAATCCATGTCGATACACTTATCCATTTTTATGTAATTCTCTACATTATTTATATCGGGACTAGGAGTATATGATATATTTACATCCTCTACTACGGTGGTATCACTCCTACTCTCTAACTCTTTAATATTTATAAATCTATCTCTATGTATATAGAGGCATATGATTATATATATGATTGATGTTAGTGAGCCATACAGTAGAATTTTGTCGCTTCTATTCATAAGAGAATCCTTTTGTTTTTATCAATGCTCTTTAAGTATTATATTACATTTGATTAAGGATATTAATTATATTGTGTATATAAATTTAAAATATTTAAATAGTGTGTATCACTTTTTTCTATTAAGTCAATATAATTTTACTTTTAGTATAATCCTAAGATTTTCTCAAAAAAATATAAGGTGGATTTAAAAATGCTCTCAAAAAGAATAGAGAAACTATCTACGTCTATGACAATCGCTATTACAACTTTAGCACTAGAGTTAAAGGCAGAAGGAAAGGATATTCTATCATTTTCGGCAGGAGAACCAGATTTTGACACTCCAAGTGCAATTAGAGATGAGGCTAAAAAGGCTCTAGATGAAGGTAAAACAAGATATACAGCAGTCCCAGGGACTCCAGATTTGTTAAAGGCCGTTGTAGATAAACTCAAGAGGGATAATGGTTTAGAGTATACAGTAGATATGGTACAGACAAATAATGGGGCTAAACACTCACTCTTTAACCTATTTCAGGCTTTGGTAGATGAGGGTGATGAGGTTATTGTACCATCTCCATATTGGGTTACATATCCAGAACTTGTTAAGTACTCTGGAGGAGATGTTGTGACGATAGAGACATCGGATAAGAGTGATTTCAAAATTACCCCAGAGCAGTTGAAGAGGGCTATAACTCCTAAGAGTAAAATATTGATATTGACCACACCATCAAATCCAACAGGTTCTGTATATTCTAAAGAGGAGCTTGAGGCGATTGCTGATATTTTGAAGGGGACAGATATTATAGTCTTTAGTGATGAGATGTATGAGAAGCTTGTGTATGGAGATGTTGAGTTCACCTCAACTGCATCAATATCCGAAGATATGTTTAATAGAACTGTAACCATTAATGGACTTAGTAAGTCCGTAGCTATGACAGGTTGGAGGTTTGGATATCTAGCTACACCAAATATTGAACTTGTAAAGGCGATGAATAGATTTCAATCTCAAAGTACATCTAATGTAAATTCAATTACCCAATCTGCAGCTATAAAGGGTCTCGATGGTACTGTAGATGGAGAGATAGAGGATATGAGAAGACTCTTTGAGAGGAGAAGAGATAGAGCAGTAGAGCTTATAAACAGTATAGATGGATTATCTGTGGTAAAGCCTGATGGTGCATTCTATCTATTTATAAATATCAAGGGTGTATCTAATGACTCTATGGACTTCTCTAAAAGACTTTTGGAGAGTGAGGGTGTTGCCGTTGTCCCAGGTATAGCATTTGGTGCTGAGGGTTATATAAGATTTTCATTCGCTACCGATGTAGATACGATTGAAGAGGGTATTAGAAGATTAAAGAGGTTTGTGGAGGGTTAAAAACCTTCCACACTCTATTGAGATATTACTACTCAACCTCTGCATCGATGATATCATCATCATCAGCCTTCTTAGCAGCCTTATCTTTATTTGCACTCTTCTCTTTGGCATAGATAGCCTCTGCCAACTTATGTGACTTCTCAGTTAACTCTTTAACTTTATCCTCTATCTGCTCTTTTGTGGCAGAGTTATCCTTTAGAACAGTCTCAAGACCGGCAATAGCACTCTCAATATTTGCCTTCTCCGTAGCATCAAAGCTATCTCCCAAATCTTTTAGTGACTTTCTAGTCTGGTGTATAAGTGCATCAGCTCTATTTCTAGCCTCAACTAACTCTTTTCTCTTCTCATCATCAGCCTTATTCGCCTCAGCATCTCTAATCATCTTCTCAATCTCATCTTCACTTAGACCAGATGAACCTGTAATTTTAATCTCCTGCTGTTTTCCTGTCCCCTTATCTTGAGCAGTTACTGTTAAAATTCCATTTGCATCGATATCAAATGTAACTTCAATTTGAGGTACTCCTCTAGGTGCTGCAGGAATTCCTCTAAGTTCAAACATACCTAGAGACTTATTATCCTTAGCAAACTCTCTCTCTCCCTGCAGTACATGAATACTTACAGCTGGTTGATTATCCTCTGCCGTTGAGAATACCTGAGACTTCTTAACTGGAATTGTTGTACCCTTCTCGATAATTTTGGTTGTAACTCCTCCAAGAGTCTCAATTCCAAGACTAAGTGGTGTAACATCTAGAAGTAGAACATCTTTAACATCTCCTCTCAATACACCACCCTGAATTGATGCACCCATAGCCACAACCTCATCAGGGTTTACAGATTTATTTAACTCTTTACCGAAGAAGTTTTTAACTTTCTGCTGAACTAGAGGTACTCTTGTACTTCCCCCAACCATTACAATCTCATTAATATCACCTTTACTAAGACCAGCATCATTGATAACCTCTTTTAGAGTATCTATTGTCTCTTCTACTAAATCCTCTATTAGAGACTCAAATTTAGCCCTTGTCAACTTCTGAACTAAGTGTTTTGGACCGGTTGCATCAGCTGTGATGAATGGTAGATTTATCTCTGTCTCAGTAGCTGTAGATAGCTCTTTTTTTGCATTCTCTGCACCATCTTTAATTCTCTGTAGAGCCATAACATCACTCTTAAGGTCTATGCCTGTCTCACTCTTAAATTCAGTAGTTACAAAGTCTATAATTCTATTATCAAAGTCATCTCCACCAAGGAAGGCATCTCCACCAGTAGCCATAACCTCAACAACATTATCCCCAGTCTCTAGTACAGTTGCATCAAAAGTTCCACCACCAAGGTCATATACTAAAATCTGTTCAGACTCTTTCTTGTCTAGTCCATAAGCCAAAGCTGCCGATGTAGGCTCATTTATAATTCTAAGAACATTTAGACCTGCAATTGTTCCAGCCTCTTTTGTAGCTTTTCTCTGAGAGTCATTAAAATATGCAGGAACTGTAATTACTGCATCTGTAATAGCCTCTCCGAGGTAGCTTTCAGCATCCTCTTTAAGTTTCATCAATATTTTCGCTGATATCTCTTGAGGAGTATATGTTTTGCCAGAAATTTCAATCGCACATGCGCCATTTCTATCTATTATATGGTATGGGAGTCTCCCTTTAGCAGCTTTTGCATGCTCCTCTTCACACATAAGACCCATAATTCTCTTGATTGAGTATATTGTCTTCTCTGGATTTGTTACAGCCTGTCTCTTTGCCGGATCTCCAACGATAATTTCACCCTTATCTGTAAATGCTACTACAGATGGTGTCGTATTCTTACCCTCTTTATTTACAATAATTTTAGATTCGCCATTCTCATATATGGCCATTGCTGAGTTTGTTGTTCCTAAGTCTATCCCTAAAACTTTACTCATTAATAATCTCCTTCTATGTATATTATTTACTGAAATTATATTAAATTTTTCTCATTTTGAATGCAAACTAAGTTGCAAAACTTCTACTATCTTGCTGTACTTACCATAGCTGGTCTTAAGACTCTATCTTTCATGGTATAACCCTTCTGTAGAACCTTAACTATCTCACCACTCTGATGCTCTGGACTCTCCTCCTGCATAACTGCTTGATGTAGATTTGGATCAAAATCTCCACTGCAATCTATAGGTTTAATATGGTGCTTCTCCAATATTTTATGGAGTTGCTCATCTACTAATACTAAACCCTCCTCCATCTTCTTAACAAATTCACTCTTGTCAGTACCACTATTTATACCTTTTATCATTCCCAATGCACTATCGAGTGAGTCTATTACAGCCAACATATCTTTTGCAAAACTCTCATTTGCATATGCAACTGCCAAATCTTTATCTTTCTCTAGAAGCTTTTTACTATTCTCAAAGTGTGCATGAGTTCTTAGAAATTTATCTTCCCAAGATGCAACCTCCGCCTTAAGTTTCTCTATCTCCGATAGTTGTGGGTTCTCCTCATTTACACTATCATCAACAGATTTTATAGGTTCAGCCGTCTCTATCTCAACATCTATGGAATCCTTGCTATCTTTATCCATACTTAGAACTGCTCCTTTTTTTAAAATCAAGCAGATTATACAACATTGAGTTTGGTTTGTCAAGGTTTAGTTTAGTTTTTTTACTTATAAAACTTTAGTCTATACAACTAAACTTTTCTAAAATTACATAGAAACCCTAAATTGGCATTTAAAAATTTAATTTAGTTATTGAGTTTCATTGATTGAGAGGCGTGGATATCCACGCCTTGAGGGGGAGTTTTAGTTTCTAATTCCTAAATCTGCTTTAATAGAGCTATATTTCGAGAAATCTTTTCTTTTGAGATATCTTAATAATCTTCTTCTCTGACCAACAAGTTTTAGTAGTCCAAGTCTGGATGAGTGGTCCTTTTTATTTATCTTAAGATGCTCTGTCAAATACTTAATTCTCTCTGTAAGTAGTGCAACCTGTACCTCTGTAGAGCCTGTATCGCCCTCACTCTTTCCATATTTAGCGATAATCTCTAACTTTTTCGCCTTATCTAAAGCCATATTGACCTCCTGATTGGTATTTTAAATTTGAGTCGCTATTTTAACACCATTTATTTAAATATAGATGAAATCTAAACTTAATATAAATTAAAGTAGAATACTACTTATTACAAAAACAAATATTTACTATAGGGCAGTATATGTTATTAACCAGAGCCAGTGAGTATGCACTGCTATCACTAGATATTATTCAGAAATCAAATAGACCTCAAGGGGCTGAACAACTCGCAATCAGATTAAATATTCCAAAAAGTTTTTTAGCAAAGATACTTCAATCACTCGCAAAAAAGGGGGTTTTAGAGTCCAAGAAGGGGGCTCATGGGGGCTTCATTATGGCAAAGAGGGCAAATCAGGTATCTATATCTGAGATAATCATAGCTGCAGAGGGTAGGGCACCAACCATATTTGACTGCTCTCAATACTCAGCTACATGTCCAAATGGGGTGATTGGGACATGCAATATATCACCATTTTTAGCCACTTTTCAATATAAGATAGATAAGTTTTTACAAGAGCTTACACTTGAGGATATTTTAGCAAGATGATGCTGTATCACCTATCACATATAGACCTAGATGGATATGGTTGCCAATATTTGACATATAGATATTTTAGAGATGGAAAATTCTATAATGCAAATTATGGGGCAGAGATAAGAGCTAGATTAGATGAGATTGTGTTAGATATAAAGGAGAGTGATTTTCCTGATGAGAGACCATTAATATTGATTACAGATTTAAATCTATCTATGAGAGATGCCGAATGGTTGGATGAGCAGATAAACTTTATAGATGCCGAGCTTCTACTTCTCGACCACCACATATCAGGGGAGGTCTCTGCATCAAAATTTGATTGGTATATGTTGGATATATCAAAATCAGCTACAGCGATAACATATAGTTGGCTGAGAGAGAGCTTTAAGTTTGATGTGGAGGGTGACTATCTAACTCTCGTTCAAGCTATAAATGCGATAGATATCTGGCTCAGTAGAGATAGACTTTTCGAGGTTGGAAAGGTTGGACTGGGTATGATTAGTGGAGCTAAGGAGATAAACAGGATACTATTTCCCAATGAGGATAGGGAGTTAAAGCTCTTTCTAATTGAGTGGATGAGACTATATACAGAGATTGAAGATGGGCATATAAGACTTGATAGTGACCTTCATGGGATAAAGAAGGAGTTCTTCAAAGATGATAAAGATGATACAAAAGATAACTTAGTAGCCATTTTTGTATCAAAACTTCTCTCAAAAAGTAGAGATAGACTTACAATTAAGTATAAAGGGTATAAGGGATTATTGGGATACAGCTTGGGGAACAGCTCAATCTTAGGAAACCGTTTTCTAGTTGATAATCCAGATTATGATTTCTATATGGATATAAGCTATAGAGGGAGCTTCTCTATGAGAAGTAATAATAGGGTTGATGTGGCGAAGATTGCTGAACATATCGGAAATGGAGGGGGACATAAAAATGCTAGTGGGGGAAAGATAAGAGACTACAGAGACTCTTTTATATATAGCGAAATAAGAGAGTTCATTCAAGACTATTTAAACAGAGTTTAACTTTAAATAACTTAAATTTAAAAAAATATATTAATATATTTTTTAAATTTTATTTAAGTTTT
>JAADDP010000195.1 GCA_013153825.1 Campylobacterota bacterium | reverse complement strand
CCTCTATATTATCTGGAGTTGAGCCTATATAGCAGTTATGGACTGCTATATTATTTACCACATAACTATGGTCATCTTCTACCTCAAGATTATATACTGTTTCTTTTACTGTCTCTATTTCAATATTTTCTACTTTTGAAAATCTATCTTCTATATTATCTATACTATCTGTATGATATATAACTTTTACAAAGTCTCCAATCTCAATATCTTTAGCCTCTATCCACTCTGGTTGAGATGAGTCATCTAGATTTTTAATTGCTAAGATTGGATGTTCCTCTGTGCATTTTAGAGTATCCTTTTCAAGTCCTGATATATTAAATTTATATAGCTTTCCATCATATTCTCTTTTTAGAAGCTCATAGACTCTTTTAAATCTATTTTTATGGGTTACAACAAAATCATTAACTTCTATATCCTCTATATTTTTAAAACCTCTATCTGTTAAGACCTTTTCACCTTTTGGGAAACATGAGCTGAGCTGATGCCTAGGGGTTCTTCCATTACTAAGTGTAGGAGTTGCCACCATAACTTCAAATTTTGAGATTACATCATAAAACTCTTTAGCCCAATATTGTCTATTCTCCTCATTTTGAGCCAAAAACATAGCCACACCCATAAATAGTTGTTGAGGTAGCTCTATTGGATTTCCCTCTCTATCTTTGAGGAGGTATCTATCATATAGGGTCTTTATCCCTAAATATGTAAATTGAAGGTCTCTTTCTGGTCTAATATGCTCATTTAAATCATCTAAGTCATATTTATCTTTTAGCCCAAGGAGAATTACCCCCTCCCTCTCTCCTCTTTCAAAATAGTCTCTTAGGTGCTGATAGCCCGTAAATCCACTCACCTTATGGTAGAGGTCATATAAGAAGAGTCTAGAGGCTACAAATGTCCAATCTGGTCTATCTATATCTATCTTATCAACTGCAGTCTTTATAATTGTCTGTTGAATATCCTCTGTGCTAATCATATCCCTAAATTGGAGTTTTGCATCAACTTCTAACTCACTCTGACTAACATTTTTTAGACCAGCCACAGCATCGGCTGTATATTTTTGGATTTTTTTTATATCTAAGGGTTCAACTCTCCCATCTCTCTTTACAACTCTTATCATTCCTCAATCTTCCCCAAACACTCTCTTAAATATCTTATCTACATTTTTCGTATAGTAGTCATAGTTAAAGCACTCTCTAATTTGAGCCTCATTGAGCGACTTTCCAAGCTCATCATCTTTTAGTAGATACTCAAGATAGAGAGAGTCCCCATTCTCATTTACTGTTGGTTTTCCTTTTTGTAAATCCTCCCAAACCCTCATAGCATTTCTCTGGACTATCTTATAGGCATCTTCACGGCTAACTCCAGCCTTTGGAAGTTCAAGTAGAACTCTTTGAGAGAATACTAGACCACCAGTTAAATTTAGATTTTTTATCATATTCTCAGGCATTACAGTAAGCTTTGCAACTACACCATTAAATCTATGGAGCATAAAATCTGTTGTAATAAATGCATCTGGGAGCCAAAATCTCTCAGTTGATGAGTGGCTAATATCTCTCTCATGCCATAGGGCAACATTTTCCATTGCAGGGATTGAGTATGCTCTAATAATTCTAGCTAGACCTGTAATATTCTCTGTTAAGATTGGATTTCTCTTATGTGGCATAGCAGAACTCCCCTTTTGACCCTTAGCAAAAAACTCCTCTGCCTCATAGACCTCTGTTCTTTGCCAGTGTCTAACTTGAACTGCAAACTTCTCTATTGAACTAGCAAGTAGTGCTAAGGCTGTGGCAACTCTAGCGTATCTATCTCTTTGGATTACCTGATTTGATACAGGTGCAGGTTTTAATCCAAGCTCCTCACATGCAATCTCCTCTAGCTCTAGTGGTGCATGTGCAAAGTTACCCATAGCTCCACTAATTTGACCAACACTAATAACCTCTAGACTCTCCTCTAAATTTTTAAGGTGTCTCTTTAGCTCATCATACCATACAGCTAAGACCAATCCAAAAGTGATTGGCTCTCCATGAATTCCGTGGCTTCTTCCAACCATTAGAGTCATCTTATGCTCAAATGCCCTCTTTTTTACAGACTCCATAACCATCTTGACATCTTCAATAATTAGCTTTAGGGAGTCTCTAATCTGGAGTGCTACTGCTGTATCTACAGTATCACTACTTGTCATTCCATAATGAAACCATCTACTCTCCTCTCCTAGACTCTCTGCAATAGATGTTGTAAATGCGATTAAATCGTGTCTTGTAACCTTTTCTATCTCATCAATTCTCTCTACACTAAATTTTGCATTCTCTATAATCTTCTTTGCATCCTCATCTGGAATTAACCCCAACTTGTTCCAAGCCTTAACTACAGCCTTCTCCACATCTAGCCACGCTTGATATTTTGCCTCCATTGTCCACTTACTTGCCATCTCTTCTCTTGCGTATCGTTCTACCATCTATACCCCTTGAGTTAATTTAAATTTTTCTGTATCAATACTCCATTTCAACTTAAGAGTAGATTGATTTAAAATTAATAACCGATATTTTACTGAAATATGGTTATTAATTGATTATATATATTCTTTTAATTTCACTCTAAGGATAAAATAGAGATACTTATAATGATATCAATTATCATATATAGATAAAAGGAGAAGATGTGAGACTTGATAGTCTAAATAGAGGTGATAGAGCCATTATAAAAAAAATTGATGCTACTGGCTCTCTAAAACAGAGATTGGCATCTTTCGGAGTAGGAAAAGGGGCAGAGTTGACAGTTGAGAACTACTCTATAGGGAGAAAGACCTATGAGATTATTGTAGATGGTACAATGATAGCTTTGAGAGATGAGGAGGCTAAGAAGATAGAGGTTGGTAGAGCAGATGGGTAGTATAAGAGTTGTATTGGCAGGTCAGCCAAATGTTGGAAAATCTATGCTCATTAATAGTATGAGTGGACTTCACAATCTCAAGGTTGGAAACTTCTCTGGAGTTACGGTTGAGAAGATGGAGGTTCAATTTAGATATAGAGATTATGATATAAATATGGTTGACCTACCAGGTACATACTCCATTGAGGGTTTCTCACAAGAGGAGAAGGTATCACTGGAGTATCTACTAAATGAGGATTATGATGTTATTGTGAATGTTGTGGACTCTACCCATATACAGAGAAATCTACTCCTAACACTTGAGCTACTAAATCTAAATAGGAGAGTGGTTATAGCTCTAAATATGGCAGATGAGGCTAGAGCAGAGGGTATAGATATAGATATTAGACAGCTTGAGAGGATTATTGGAGTTCCAATAGTGGCAGTATCTGCAAAGAGTAGAGAGGGTATAGATGAGCTATTGGAGAAGATAGTTGAGGTGGCAGAGAGTCCAGTCCGAAATCGCTCGAAAATACTATATAGTGATGCTGTAGAGGAGGAGATTACCCAACTATCGGAGCTGTTTGAGAGAAGAGGATTTCAGATAGATGACCTATCACCTAGAGAGATGGCAATTAGATTGCTATTTGAGGATAGGGAGTTCTATAAGAGAGTTCATGAAGAGCCGATAATGATGGAGCTACATCCGAGATTAACATCGGCTCTTAACCATATATATACCCACTACTCTACAAAAGATATGAGAGAGGTTAAGGGTGATGAGTATAGGGCAATCTCATACGGCATTAAGATGGAGACTGTAAGGTGTAGTTCAGATAGAGATAGGGGAAGAGATACAACTCGCAGGGTAGATGATATCTTAATCCATAAATATTTCGGTATTCCCATATTTCTATTTCTAATGTGGGGGCTATTTCAGTTAACATTTAAGCTTGGAGCTCTACCGATGGATGCTATAGATACTCTATTTGGAGCTTTTGGGGATGGTGTAGGCTCTCTAATAGAGCATGAGGGTTTGAGAAGTCTGGTTGTTGATGGTATTATTGCTGGGGTCGGTGCTGTTGTGATGTTTCTACCAAACATAATTGTTCTATATATAGGGATAGCTCTACTCGAGACAACGGGGTATATGAGCCGTGTAGCCTTTCTCCTAGATGGCTTTTTCCATAAGTTTGGACTCCATGGAAAGAGTTTTATCCCCCTTGTTACGGGCTTCGGCTGTACTGTACCAGCCTATATGTCTGCTAGAACACTTAAGAGTGAGAAGGATAGGTTAATAACCCTCTTCATATTGGGTTTTATGAGTTGTGGTGCTAGATTACCAGTATATGTGCTATTTGCAGGGGCATTCTTTGGAGCTGAAGAGGCTGGAAACGTGATATTTATAATATATATAGCCGGAGCAATTTTAGGTCTAATAATGGCCAAAGTTCTCAGAATATTTGTATTTAAGGGGGAGGATGAGCCTTTTGTCATGGAGATGCCTAAGTATCGCCTCCCCTCTTTTGGTCTAATATGGCATACAGTATATGGTCAAGCTGTAAGCTACCTAAAGAAGGCTGGAACATATATTCTAATGGCATCTATTCTGATATGGTTCGCATCAAACTACCCTAAACAGCCTCAACTTGAGAGTGAGTATAGGGTTAAAATTGAGCAGACTAAAGATGAGGATATGAGACTTAATTTAGTAAATGAGCTAAAATTGAAGAGTTTGGAGAGTAGCTATCTTGGAAGAGTTGGGAAGGCTACAGAGCCTTTCTTTGCACCTTTAGGTTTCGATTGGAGAATGTCTGTGGCTCTGGAGGCTGGTCTAACAGCTAAGGAGGTTGTTGTATCTACCTTGGGAGTTCTATATGCTGTAGGTGATGAGGTAGATGAGGGGAGTAGCTCTCTCATTAGGGAGTTGAGGAGAAATATACCATTTGCCTCTGCAATGGCATTTATAGTATTTGTGATGATATATCTCCCATGTTTAGCTGCTTCGATGGTCTTTGTTAAGGAGGCTGGAGGGTATAGATATCTACTTTACCTATTTATATTTACTACCACTACGGCTTGGCTATTGAGTTTTATCACATATAGAGTTCTACTATAACTCTGTATGGTTTATATTTTAATATAATTAAACATAAAACAATATAAAATATTAAGAGCTAATCTGTTATAATTCTACTATCTTCATAGCGAGAGTTATGAAGATAAAAAAGATAAAAGGAAAATGTAATGAAAAGATATATATTTCAATCAATGATAATGGGTATGCTCTTAAGCACAGCGAATATTCAAGCAGATATAATATTTGATGGTGTTGGTGATGATATCAAATTTTTACCAATAGATAAGAGTGTTGTTAGTGAGAGTGAGACTATTAAGATATTAAAATTTAGAAAATCTCTAAATGGATATAGTACACCCCCTCTAAGAGTTGAGAGTAACCACTGGAGTGATAGGATTATCCTACCTACCTATGATGAGATGATAAATGGAGATATTAGCGAAGATGATATGAGAACTCTATCAATTACACTTATCAACGCTTCAGGTTGGAAATCTCACATCGATGTGAATGGGAAGATTAAGGATTTTAATGTTGGGTATAAATTTAGATATGTATTTGATAGCAAAGTTAAGAAGTGGTTAAATATCTCCGACTTGACGGGTGCACACATAAGAGAGATTATTGAGTCCGATGGTACAGTATCATTTACTCCTATTAATGGGTATAGCCTCAACCAGACAGAAATCTTGGGTGCATTGGCGTTCCATAGAGCCTCAAATAATGGAGATGTATTAAAAATAAAAATAAGTAGAGAGCATTGGACAGATAGAGTTACACTCCCCGATGGTACTCTAATGGATGATAGAGAGTTGGGGGATAGAGGTATCTATCTGGAGATTATCAACAGCGAGTCATCCCCTGTAACCGTAAGTTATAATGGGCAGGTTGATACTATTGCAAATAGTGGATTTAGATATCTCTATGATACAATCAATAAGAGATGGATACCAGCTAGAATGGAGTAGGTGGAGTTCCCTCTAATCCAACTTTGAACCCTATCGGTTGCCATCTCCTTAATTAAACTGTAGAACTCCATCTCTCTATTATACTCTTTTAATATTGAGATGATATGTTTTACAGTCTTTGTCTCCTCTTTTATCTCTACCCCTAAATTGTCTCTTATATCTCTCTTTAGTGCTTTAAAATCTATTGAGCCAAATCTATTGTGTGTATTTTTAAACCCTTGAGCCACCTTTACACACTTTCCAGCTCCCAATATTAGTGTTGCTCTATCAAATCCAACCTCATCAGCAATCTTAAATGAGTCATATATAAAATTTCCAATCTCTATAATCTGTTCTATTTTGTAGTTTCTCTTTGCAAATTCAAATGAGCTATTTCCAAGAGTAAATATAATCTCTCTAAAGCCATTTTTATATGCAAAGTTTATCTCTGTTTTAATTGAGTCTAAGTAAGCAGTAGCTGATATTGGCTTTACAAATCCCGTTGTCCCCAATATAGATATACCCCCAACAACACCAACCTTTAGATTTGCAGTCTCTTTTGCAATCTCTTCCCCATTGGTTACCCCAATTGATACAAATATCTCTCTATTTTTTCCAAATTTCTTATAAATCTTTTCAATACTATTTAGTGGAGTAGGATTAATTGCTGGATAACCCTTTGGAGGTTTTAGCCCATCTTTTGTAACAACTCCAACCCCAACCCCTGCAAATAGTTTTAAGTCTCCTATTGTGTATGGTTGATGAGGTGTAGGGTTTAGATTTAAATCTCTTTTTGAGTTAGAAATAGTTACTACTATCTCTGCACCTTTAGTTACATCTAAATCATCATTATCCATCTTTATAGTTTTAGAAGTTGTGGGTTTATTTAGGCTTAAAAATATACTAAGTGCCGACCAGAAAGCAAAAGAGGCGTGAACTCCTGTGGTGTAGCCTTTTTTTAGGGGTTTGTTCATAATCTCTTTACCGTAAATTTATGGAAGTATAGCCTTATTAATTTTAAAAAACTATTTTTAGTATAATATATAAAATTTACAAGGATAAAGATATGGCTAATATATGGTAATAGTTATGAGAAGATAACTTTTAATATGCTAATAGAGTTAAATATTTCTTTACTTTCATACTTTTTACATATTAGTCTATTTCTCATATCCCTATTTTA